>CAZBRI010000033.1:0-13736 GCA_964494055.1 uncultured Anaerolinea sp. | reverse complement strand
TCCTGCCGTTTACGGTTATTCGCATTTAAATTTTGTGCAAGAATACCCGCCCGGCTGATATCACGGGTCGTAAGCAATTCGAAGGCAGCCAGGGCAGATTCAATTCGTCCCGCAGCATTCAATCTTGGCCCAAGGGTAAAACCAATATTTACGGCTGTTGTTTTTGTAATATCAAGGTCTGAGACATTCGCCAGGGCAAAGAGTCCCTGCCTGGAAGAGGAGCGGATAGCTTTCAACCCGCTGCGAACCAGCATACGATTCTCACCTGTTAATGCTGCCAGGTCAGCTACTGTACCGAGTGCAACGAGATCTAATAATGCACCCAGGTCCAGGCCGGCTTCCTGTCCGTTTTTTATGCAGGTTTCGACCAGCGCCTGGGCAATTTTAAAAGCAACACCAACCCCGGCAAGATCCTTATCAGGGTATTGATCTCCAATCTGCTTTGGATTAATTACCGCGAATGCCGGCGGTATTTCATCCGATGGCTGGTGATGATCCGAAATGATCAGATCCAGCCCGATATTTTTTGCATGAATGGCTTCATCCAGCGACCTAATACCGCAATCCACACTAATGACAAGCCCGGCACCATCCGCCTTAAGGGAAGATAATGCATCGTTGTTCAAGCCATATCCTTCATCAAACCGGTTTGGAATATAACCGGTGACATTTACCCCGAGCGCTTGAAGTGTTTGAACCAGCAGGGCCGTAGCAGTTACCCCGTCAACATCATAATCACCGTAAATGATCACTTGCTCGTTATGGTCACGGGCAGACAATATTCTTTCAACTGCCCGGGTCATTCCGGAAAGAAGGAAAGGTGAAGTATCAAAATCCACCCTGCCATTTAAAAAAGCACGGGCAGCATCCTCAAACCAATAACCGCGGTTATACAGCAGCTGTTGAAGAATCGGCGGAAAAACAGCAAGATCCCGCCTGGCAGAATCAGAGATTACCGGGGCAATCGACCATTTCTTTGAATTATTCACTGAGTTAGTATAAACGCGTATCATGCCCAATGGAAGGGTTGTTGTATAATGATGTAAATCTGAACTATTAATAGTCATTATTAATCGGAGTGTGTCAAATGGTCAACCTTGCCCCTGATGAAAAATCCACTCTTGTTATGGTCTACACAATGAACATGCTGGTCAGGGGAGAAGTGATTACAAAAGAAAGTGCACGGGTCGCGGTATGGCCCAGAACCCAAAGTGTACCTAATTTAATCCATATGATCAAAGTCAATGTATTACTTTTTGGCGGCAGTCCGCCCCATTCTTCATCCTGCGACGAGATATATGTTCCTACATCAACGATGATTGGTTTTCATCTTGCTCCACCCCAGGCGGATGTATTGGATTATGATCCAAAAGAACTCAACCGCTCAATGGAACCGGTATCAATGATCATGGGGACTTTTTTAGTAAAAGGACATATCCGTATGGCCACTACTGCCAGCCTGGCAACCAGCCTCGAAGTGGCATTTAATGGCTGGCTATCAATTTATGATGCGGAAATTTCCAATGCCTTTCTACCCCAAAAACAACCGCTGAAAGTTCAGTTAATGCTTGTCAGCCCGAACAGGATAAATTTTCTTGTTTGAGAGAAAAAATATAATTCGCGATTAAGTAAATAAGTCATTGATAGGGGGTTGATGTCAATTTGAATAAGTGATTTACCTTGTGATGTAAAAAATAGAATAATTCTTAAAAAATACTAATCCAAAAATTCAAAATTTTAGGTAAAATATTCAACATGTTAATTATATGGATTTAGTTGACAACAGACCATCAGGTTGTCGTTATCCAATTAATTAAAATTATCATAAGATTTGATTAATTTCACCTTGAATTCAAAGGATAAACTAAATGAACAAAGATCGATCCAGCAAAATTCCAGCCATTTTAGAAAAATTTGAAGATCAAATTCTTGATGATTGGGTTAAGGAACAATTAAGTTCCACCACAATGAGAAAAGATTTGATTTCTTCCACAGATGTTAGGCGTGAATCAACCGAATTTCTATTATTACTTAGAAAAGCTGCATCGACTGGAAACTTACAGAATTTTTCGACTCCTGAATGGGGGCCGGTCAAAGATTTCCTGGCAGGGATATCACGATCCCGGGCATTACTTGGTTTTCCTCCTTCAGACACTGCAATTTTTATATTTTCATTAAAACAACCCCTCTTTAAACAGCTGCAGGCCGCCTACCCTTCGGACACAGAAGGTCTTGCAGATGAGTTTTGGATTGGCACAACACTATTAGATAAATTAGGACTGATCACATTCGAAACGTATCAGAATAGCCGGGAAGATATCATCAAGCAGCAACAGATCGAAATGCTTGAACTTTCAACACCTGTGGTATCACTATGGCAGGGTATCATCGCATTACCTTTGATAGGCACACTCGACAGTTCCAGAACACAGGTTGTAATGGAAAATCTATTGGAAACAATCGTAAAAACAGGGAGTGAAATCGCGATTATTGATATCACAGGTGTGCCGACGGTTGATACGCTGGTTGCTCAGCATTTACTCAAAACCGTTGCTGCAGCCCGGCTGATGGGGGCACAGTGCGTAATCAGCGGTATTAGGCCGCAAATTGCTCAAACCATGGTTCATTTAGGGGTAGTCTTTGGAGATGTTGTGACAAAGGCTTCTTTATCTGATGCTTTATCTTATGCATTCAAACACCTCGGTGTGACCGTATCACGAAAAGTAAGTTAGGCGAATGAGCCTTAATGGATAAAATACCGATCATCAAGATGGGTGATTTCCTGCTGGTTTCCATCCAGACGGACATGCACGATCGTATCGCAATGGCGCTTCAGGATGACCTGACAACCCGCGTTGCAGAAGAACATTCCAAAGGGGTGTTGATTGACATATCCGCATTGGAAGTGGTTGACTCATTTATCGGAAGAATGTTAGACAATATCGCAGTCATGGTTCGGACGCTGGGAACTGAAACTGTGGTTGTGGGTATGCAGCCTGCGGTTGCCATCACAATTGTTGAACTGGGTCTTTCACTTGAGAACATCTACACGGCGCTTAATGTGGATAAGGGTATGTCGATGCTGCTTTCCCGCACTAAGAACCAAGTAGATGAACATGACAGTTGAAGTAATTAAATTCAACAATACCCAACTGCTTAATCCAGATGATATTGTCATAGCACGCAAACTTACCCGTGATTGGATGATTGCCATCGGCTTCAGCCTGGTGGACCAGACAAAAATGGTGACTGCCGTCAGCGAAATGGCCAGAAACACGCTGGATCACGGTGGAGGCGGCGCAGCCTGCATTGAACATATCAAACTAAACGGTAAAGATGGAATACGGCTAACATTCGAAGATCAAGGACCCGGCATATCTGATATTGATCAGGCAATGCGAGATGGATTCAGCACCCGGGGAAGTCTTGGTTTGGGATTGGGCGGCAGCAAGAGACTGGTTAATGAATTCGAGATTTCATCCACCCCCGGCGTGGGAACAAAGATTATGATTTTGAGGTGGAAATGAATGAGATCCACCAGTTACTCATCACTCAAAAAAGCCATGTTGGCGAAGCCAGGCGAATGGCAGCATCTTTCAGCAATTCGGTGGGTTTTGATGAAATCCGTACCGGTCATATTTCCATAATAGTCACAGAACTTTGTACAAACTTTTTAAAACATGCCGGCAGCGGGAAATTAATCATGCGTTCCACCCAATCTGCTCACCTAAACGGAGTTGAAATACTCGCGCTCGACCAGGGACCGGGCATAAATAATATTGCCGAAAGTTTGCGCGATGGTTTTTCAACTACCGGCAGTTCTGGCACTGGATTGGGTGCCATTCAACGTATGTCTTCCCTTTTCGATATTTATTCAACTCCAAATCTCGGCTCAGCAGTATTAAGCCGGGTCTGGCGTCTCGCAAATGCTACTCAACCCATACCTTCATTGCATAAAACTGATGTGGGCGTTGTTTGTATGCCAATCAATTCCCAAGTCGAATGCGGAGACAATTGGGCGATACGCCCGTCTGCCGGCAGAAAGATCATTATGTTGATCGATGGTCTTGGTCATGGTCATTTTGCAGCAGAAGCCGCCCAGGCTGGTTACGATATTTTCGATAAGTATTACAATTTATCTCCCGTACAAATAGTTGAACATATGCATTCAGCCCTCAGGCACACAAGAGGGGCTGTTGTAGCTGTTGCTGAAATATTAATGAGCCAAAATTTGGTCCATTTTGCAGGTGTAGGAAACATATCATCACGCATCATATCTTCAACCGGTTCACACAACCTGATCTCTCATAACGGGACAATCGGCCTCGAAGCCAGGAAAATTGTTGAATTCACCTACCCATGGCCTGCCGGAGGACTGTTGATCATGAACTCAGACGGCGTCAATGGGCATTGGAATTTCGATAAATATCCCGGACTCCGGCTGCGTCACCCTGCCCTGATCGCCGGTGTGCTTTTCCGCGATTATCGTCGTGAAACAGATGATGCAACCATCATTGT
The DNA here is from genome assembly GCA_964494055.1 of uncultured Anaerolinea sp. Taxonomy (GTDB): domain Bacteria; phylum Chloroflexota; class Anaerolineae; order Anaerolineales; family Villigracilaceae; genus UBA5195. The sequence goes on along the minus strand of CAZBRI010000033.1, from coordinate 9,218 downwards.
TTTCAAAGAAGGATCAACAGAAACATGGTAGTAAGGATCACGAGAGTAGAAATTCGTTTTGATCAGGATACAGTTTATGCCCGGCAGCGCACCAGGGTAATTTCTGAACTATTAGGTTTTGACCGCACCGATCAGACCCGCCTGTGTACCTCAGTTTCAGAGATAGGCCGCAACGCGATCCAATACGGCGGCGGCGGTGTGATCGATTTTGAAGTTGACCCGTCCAGCAAACCCCAAACATTAACCATTACTGTAAAAGATCAAGGAAAAGGAATTCCAGATTTAGAAACGATCCTTGAAGGTCGTTATGTCTCCAAAACCGGCCTGGGTAAAGGGATCATCGGAACAAAAAAATTAATGGACTTTATGTCTATCCAGAGCGAAGTTCACAAGGGTACAACAATTTCCTTTGGAAAATTTTTACCCCTTTCAGCTGAATTAATTACCCCTGCTGTTTTACGGAAGGTCAGTGACGGTCTTGCCGCAACTCAGTCAGAATCATCACCCCTGGATGAAATCCGAAACCAGAATGTCGAGCTCCTTGCAGCACTGGAACAAATCCGTGAGCGTGAAGAAGAATTATCCAGGGTCAACCTTGAACTGACTGAAATTAATAAAAGTATTTTCAGCTTGAATGGTAAATTAAAGAATAATGCGGAACAGCTCCAAAAATCCGAGAAAATGCTCCTGGCACGCAATAAAGAATTAAAAGATTTTGCCCATACCATTTCACACGATCTTAAAACTCCCCTGCGAGGGATTGCCGGATATGCCCAGGAATTGGAGCGGAAACATATTTCAGGTTTGAGTGACCGGGGTCTTTTTTGCGTTAAACAAATAAATAATGCGGCTCATAACCTGGATGATCTCATCGAAGATCTGCTCTTTTTTTCACGGCTGGATATTGATATCCCAACCATTTCACCGGTCAGTTTAAAAACAGCAATAGATAAAATCCTGGAAAATTACAAACAACCTGCGGCTGAATTCCAAATGGAAATCAGGATACAAATAAATGATCTTAATCCAACAACCTGGGAAAGAGGTCTGACACAGGTGATCACAAACCTGGTTGATAATGCCATCAAATACAGCCGGCGCAGCAGCCATCCCGTGCTGGAAATAAAAACCATCGAAAAAGAAAATACCTGGATTTTGTGCGTGACAGATAATGGCATCGGGTTTGACATGAAATTTCATGACAGGATATTCGGACTATTCGAACGCCTTGTGACCACAGATGAATTTGAAGGAACCGGTGCGGGTCTCGCCATTTCTAAAAAAGTGCTGGAAAAAATTGGCGGCAGTATCAGGGCAGAATCATCTCCTGGAAATGGATCTACTTTTTTTGTTGAACTTCCTTACACCATTCAAGCCGAAAATCCTGATCAAGTGATCCTGTAATAATTATTAAAATCGATTTTCTGTAAACGTTTCATCTTTTTACCTCTGTGACACAAAACTTATTTTTAATTATTTAAATCATTTTTTTATCAGTCTTTTTGTTCATTCTCAATTTCAAGGCAGTAAAAATGATCCCGATCGAATCCAAGATCCGCGTTCTTTACCTGGAAGATAACCCCCTGGATGCTGACCAGACAAAATTCCATTTCTCAGAGGAAGCTCCAGAATTTGAATTTGAGATTGTTGTCACTGGTCAAACCGGCTTAGAAAGACTTGAAAAATCTGCTTACAACCTTTTATTGCTGGATCACAGGCTGCCGGATATGGACGGGCTGGAGGTATTACGGAATCTGAAGCAAAAGGGAATTTCAATTCCCGTTGTTTATGTAACCGGAGCCGGGGATGACGAACTTGTTGTAAAAGCCCTGAGAGCCGGGGTGATGCATTATGTCCCAAAAAATTCAACTTACCTGGATGGATTACCCAATATCCTGAGGGGCGTTTTGAATGGTCATCAACAAAACACTTCTCAAAATTCCAAAGAATTTAAATTGCTACTTCTCAGCAGTAATCCGCCTGATACACAGAAAACAATTCTTCATTTTGAAGAATATGCACCAAACTACAAGATAGATACCGTCAGCAGCAGCATAGCTGCCATAGATTTGATCAAACAAGCTCATAAATATGACATTATTGTCCACGACATAAACACAATGAGTGACAATGGTATATTTTTTGGACAGGAGATTCGCACCCAAAGATTGGAAATACCTCCATTTATTATTATTTCCGGGCAGGGAAAAGATTCAATTGCACTAGCTGCGCTGAAATTAGGCGCTGCTGATTACCTGACAAAAAACGATGACTATCTCAATAAACTGATTTATGCCATTGAACAGGTAATCAACCATGAACAGATTCGGCGGGCAAACGCAAATCTTCAACTGGAATTAGAAGAACGAAAGAAAGTTGAAAAAAAACTGGAAGAAAGAGCCAGTCAATTATCCACCCTGTATGAAATTTCCCAAAACTTAATCAACAGGCAGGATCTTCCGACCTTATTAAATAACATTGTTGAAAGCGCTATGTCAGTAGTCAACGCGTCAATAGGGTTTATCGACCTGTATGATCCCGCCATGGATGACCTGGTGATCATCGTCTCCAAGGGGTTTGAAAAAATATCCATAGGATCACGAAAAAAAATCGGTGAGGGTATCTCCGGAAAAGTTGCCCAGACAAGAAAGCCGCTGATCATCCCGGATTATCAATCCTGGGAAAATAAGATGCCGGAATATTCGGATATTCCAATCAGCTCTTTTTGCATGGTTCCCATGCTCTTCAGCGGGGAATTGGTCGGTGTACTTGCCGTAGGAGAGCTTAAGCCGTCAAGCCGCGTTTTCTCGGAGGCAGATGCAAACTTTCTAAGCCTGCTTGCCGGTCATGCATCCAGTGTTGTAAACGAAGCCCGCCTTCAAGATGAAACCAGGCAAAGAATCTTTGAACTTGAAGCTGTGAATAAGATTTCGACAGCGTTACGCAGGGCACATACCGTGGACGAGATTCTACCTATATTGATTGATGACATTCTTTCAGTGATCGGCACGACATCAGGTATGATCTGGTTATGTGACAGCCATTCCTTGAAGGTAGAAAAATCCATTACAAGAGGCTGGTTCTCCAATTTATCACCTGATTTACTTCTCAAACTTGATGGGATCCCGCTGCAAGTAATTCAAACACAGCAGCCGTTTGATTCGAAAAAGTATAAAAAAGAAACCGGGGAAGTTCAAAATATCGCCGATTACCTTCCTGCTGGATGGGGCGGGGTGTGTCTTCCAATTCAGACTGCTGAGGAAAGTATCGGACTTCTCTTCATCTCTGTTCCCCTAAGCAGGGATATCACAAAAGGAGATGTTCGATTGCTCAGTACCCTGGCTGAGATCTCTGGGAACGCGATCCAGCGAATCCGGTTACATGCTCAGACTGAACAACGCCTGCAAAGATTAACCGCTTTGAATGTCGTTGATACAGCCATGAATTCCAGCCTGGATGTCCGCATAATCCTTGGTTCACTACTGGATCAATTAATCTCACAATTAAAAGTTAATGCCGCAGATATTCTTTCCTTTAATCCATCCCTGCATCAATTGGAATACACAATCGGCAAGGGATTTACAAAACCGGTCAATGAAAAAATCCGTATCAATCTTGATAACAGCGCAGCAGGAATGGCAATTATCGAACACCGGATCATCAGTAAATCAGAAATGATTCAGAAAAACAGGATTGACAGCCGCGCTGATACGCTCAGCGGTGAGGATTTTCATGATTATTACATCGTACCCTTGATCACCAAAGGTCAGACCAAGGGTGTGCTTGAGTTATATCACCGGGAAAAAATTGATTCGGACCAGGAATGGCTAGATTTTCTTGAGACACTCGGGAACCAGGCTGCCATCGCGATCGATAATGCTGAATTATTTCAACGGCTGGAAAGAACCAACCTGGAATTAGGCGTGGCATACGATGCTACCATTCGCGGCTGGTCACATGCCCTCGATCTGAGAGACAAGGAAACTGAGGGGCATACCAAGCGTGTCGCAGAACAAACTGAACAACTGGCACGGATGTATGGTATCCCTGATGAGCAGATCATTCATATCCGGCGGGGAGCTCTACTTCACGATATCGGCAAAATGGGAATTCCAGATAATATTCTGCTTAAACCAGATGCTCTAACACCTGCTGAATGGAATATTATGCGCCAGCACCCTCAATTTGCGTATGATATGTTAAGTAATATTGCCTATTTAAAAAACGCGATCGAAATACCTTTGTGTCACCATGAAAAATGGGACGGTACAGGTTATCCGCGCGGCCTTAAAGGGACTGAAATCCCGGTTTCAGCAAGGTTATTTGCGATGATCGATATTTGGGATGCACTCAGTTATGACCGCCCTTACCGTAAAGCCTGGCCCAAACAAAAAGTACTGGACCACATTCAATCTTTATCAGGAACTCAATTTGACCCGGATCTTGTTCCTTATTTTTTCAGACTGGCCGATCAATGGGAATAATGAGAGAAAAATAGCTTCATCATAAATATCAACAGCAAAGTACCCGGTTCTTACCTGCTGATTTAGCAGTATAAAGTGCATGATCCACTTCGACCAGCAAATGGTCCATTGACCCTGATTGATATTCCATTACCCCGCCGCTGACAGTCAGTTTAATATCAGCTTCAAATATCGATTGCTCTATGGCGGCTCGAATCTTGTCTGCTATTTTCAGCCCATTGTCCTGGCTGCACTCCGGCAAAACAATGATAAATTCTTCACCCCCAAACCGGCCGATAATATCTATACTTCTGACGTATTTTTTTAATATATTCGCAACACCCACCAGCACATCATCCCCGACAAGGTGTCCAAAATCATCATTAATTTTCTTGAAATCATCGATATCAAACATTACTACCGTCAGGGGATTTTTATTTCGGTCAACTCTTTTTATTTCATAATTCAATACTTCATGCAGGGCCCGCCGATTGTAGACACCCGTCAAATAATCGGTGTTCGCCATTTCTGTCAACTGTTCATTCTGACTTATCAGGAGATTTTCTATTCTTTTCTGCTCGGTGATATCAAACACTATTCCCGTGATTAATAACGCTTTGCCGTCATCATCTCTTTTTGCGATGCGGCCATAATCATAAAACCATTTCCATTTACCGGATTTTGTTTTTATTCTGTAGGTCACTTCATAAGCCTGGGTTTCACCATCTATCAGCTTTCTCATGCTTGCCATCACCGGTGCATGATCCGCAGGATGAAGTTTTTCATTAAAAAATTCATGTCCGATTTTTGAAGGGATTTCACCTGGTGTAAACCCCAGGGTAATAAATTTTTCTTCATTGCAATTAACAATATTATTTTTTACATCAAAGGTCCAATTTCCAAGATTAGCTATCCAGCTGAATTTTAAGAATTCCTGGCTTACGTTATCAACTCCGAAAGAACTGATTTGAGTCTCCAATTGATGGATTTTGGCAATCAATTCTTCCCTGGATAAGTCATTGGTGTTTACCATATTCTAGGACTCCTGATTTTTTCCTGAGGTTTCAAATAATATTCATTTTATGATACACCAGATTATCGGCAAATTAACATTGGACAGGCAGCATTTCTGAGTAAATAATTTACAGCGCTGCCAAGAAAAATTTCCTGCAATGCATTACCGCTGTAACTTCCGAGAAGCACCAGGTTGATGTTCCTATTTTTTATTTCAACCAGAAACTGCTCATGCCCGCCGTTGGTTAATAAGAAATCTGCTTCAATTTCATGTTCTTTAAAATAAGCCCGCACAAATTCCTGGACATCAGAATCCGGGTTATCAGTGATTGTCATCACCGTCAACCTGGTATTCCAGCGCTGTGCCAGGTATGCAGCAAGAAAAACCGCTTCCTTTGACCTGGTGCTTCCATCGTACGCCACCAGTGCATTGTCCAGCGGACTGACAGCCCCGGGTATCGTCAATATCGGCCTGGCTGAGCGCCAAATGATAGACCGTAAACCTGAACCCAAACTGGATAAACCAGGTTCAGGCGGATGAATGATATTTAAAACCAGGAGATCAGTCAAAACAGATCTCTGGCAAATTAACTCTGTTATCTCACCTTTTTCAATAGAAAATGTCCCGTTTTGGCCCTCATCGCTGCAAAGCACTTCAAATTTCTCTTTAATACCCGTCCATTCAACGGAATCTTCATTCATCCTGGGTGAAACAATATGCAAGCCGTGCAGCGCGGCTTCTTCATACCTGGCAATTATCAGAGCCTGTTCAAGTGCCTGCCAGCTTTGTTCTTCACCGCTTATCGGAACAAGGATATCGCGAAAAAGTGTGTTTGAAAAATGATCTGACTCCCTGTTAATTCTCCATTGACCTGTTTGGGTATATCATCCTCTGCCTTTGGATTTTCATGTACCAGGAGATCATCAATCACCACATCAGGCGGTACCTGCCACCCAAGCTCCTGCTCGAGTACTGTACGATGTTCCGAAATCCACAGATATAGGTCAGTCAGTGTTCTCCCTGGAAACCAGTGAAGCAAACCCCGTTCGATTAACGGGTCAACAATGGATGTGTATACATTTTTATACCAGTGTTCTAGTGCTTCATCATCTGTGATATCCCTTTGAAAATCAAGGCCCATATAATATTGATGCACCTTGATATGCTCAAGCAGCCTGTCATACTGTCCGGGTACTGTCAGGCTCAAATCAGCTTCCGGGATTAGATCTTTAAGATTTGTTTTGTCCAGGAAATCAGCATATTCTGCTTTGACGATCAGGTCATCCGGCTGAACATCAGGCAGCAAGGGGATATCTGTTTTGACTTCGATCACATGTGCCTGGATGAAGGTAAATCCTTCTTTTCTTGCGACAGACACCCGGTGATTGCCGTCAAGAACAAAATATACTTCACCGACCTTATACACATCGATTGGCGGCCAGCCAGCCCCGGAAATGTCATCGATCGCAAGCTTAACTCTCGCCCAGCGGTCACGCTCCTGTGAACTGCTCTGTAATGGTAAAAAACTGCGGGTAAAATCCTGGTAACGGCCGACACTTCCAACGATCGAATCCAGCGGGATATCAAAAATACCGCGCTCTGACCTGGCATTAAGTTTTAACCTGGCCGCCACTTCGTCATAAGATAACAATTCATTAGATTTGCCTGTCAGGCGGGCAATAATTTCCTGCATGGCAGCCTTTAACCGCAAACTATTAAAATCCGCCAGGGCGGATCGGTAATTTTGTCCATTGATAGTCATGATGTAATATTAACTTATTTTTTAAAGAATAATTGATAATGGCAGTTCAGTTCAGTAAAAAGGTCAGGATACCTCAAAGATAGGATCTTCATCTTCCCTTATAATCAAGGCAGAATTTTACCTGCCAGGAAATTATAACAAAACGGACTCATTGATGAAAAACATTCAGCGAGATAAGATCTATTTTTCAACCGGCATTCTGTTTTCATTTTTAATGGTTCTCGCATTTCCAGGTCTCTTTTTCAGGCTGGACCTGGAAGTGTTTTTTAAGTGGGCACAGATCTGGAGCATGGGTTGGAAGGATATTTATACAAACTGCTCCACGTGTAACTATCCAATACTCGGAATGATCAGCTCGGCTGGATTGATGAACTTTATTCAGCAATCAGGCAGTAAAAATGTTTTTTCGATTTACAGGTTGATCCTGGCTGGAATCGATGGAATTAACATCTTGATCGTTTACGGGATATTGAAACGTCTCCAAATTAACAGGCCGGCCTATATTGCAGGTATCATCGGAATCTCAATCAGTTCATGGGCCGGGGGTGCGTTATGGGGGCAGATCGACAGTTTCAGCCAATTGTTTATTTTACTCACTCTTTACTGGATCATTTATAAAAATACAGGACAGAAACTAAAAAACTACCAGTATTTTATATATTTATCCACCGGAGCAATTCTCCTGGGTTTGACTTTACTCACCAAGCAATTGACAATCTTCAGTGCGGCTGCCATCTTTTTACTTTTATTAACAGATATCTGGTTTGAAAATGCCGGGATGAAATCTTTATTTTTTTATTTACCTTATTTCATAATCGTTTTTGCTTCAACCCTGCTCATTTTTGATCCATTTCTGAAAATAAAAGCCCCTTATTTTTCACATCTTTTATATATCTGGAAAGAAGGCACGTTTCAAGCCGGTATCATTTCAGGCAACGGATTCAACATCTGGATCCTGACTGCCCGTGATATGTGGGGGTCTTCGCACACACCAATTATCTCCTCAATTCCGTTCTCAAATCCCTATTTTCTCGGGGAAATCATTTTTATTATATTAACTGGTACATTTTGCCTCTCATTGTTTTTGTGGCTCTGGAACAGGTGGAAGAACGGCAATCACCTTTTAGACCGCGAAGCACTGATCAACTTTATCCTGTTAATCGCTGTTTTTAACCTGGGATTTAATGTTTTTCTTACCGGAACAAGAGACAGGTATTTATTCCATTTTTATCCATTAATTATCATCGCATGGAGTGGACTCTCTCATTTCAGCCCATTGTTTACAGAGAAAATGAGATCTGTTCTTGTTCTAAGTGCATCTCTATACGGCATTTTTATTTTGCAATTCATTACTTCCATCAATTTGGGGACTGGCATCCTGACACATCTCATGATGGCATTACTGCATGCAGGGCTCTATTTTTCAATAATGATCACCACTTTAAAATACCAAAGATTTTTCTATTTTGGACAACAAATTTTTAATAAACCACAGAATAATCTCCCTACCGCTCGGTAGGTTTGGTATAATTTCAGCTGCAAGATTTTTCAGAAATCATTCAAAATGCCTTCACCTGGTAAAGGAGAAAAACTTTGAAAATTGTCGTCTGTATTAAACAAGTTCCAGATTCTGAGGCAAAGATAGTCAACAACAACGGGGATGTATCCTGGGGAGATTCGCCCCTTGTCATCAACCCCTTTGACGAATATGCAGTTGAAGCCGGTTTACAGCAAAAAGAAATTACCGGCGGAGAACTGACAGCATTGTGCATCGGTCCCGAGAGTGCCCGTGATGCACTAAAACACGCCCTGGCTATGGGTGCAGATAATGCTGCACTGGTCAGCGATCCGGCCCTGGATGTCATTGATTCCCAGGCGGCAGCCTCGATTCTCGCAGCAGCAATTAAAAAAATCGGCGATGTTGACCTGGTTATTTTTGGCCGCCAGACAATCGATACATCAACAGGATTGACCACTG
>CAZBRI010000032.1:0-13795 GCA_964494055.1 uncultured Anaerolinea sp. | reverse complement strand
AACTGGTCGGATGGTAGAATTCCAACATCAACAGATAATGTAATTATACCAAACGCCTTTGCTGAGTGTCATAATCTATGATGCTGTTGGTAATGTTTCCGAAACTAAACACGATCTTATTATTTATACCTGACCCTGAATCGGAAATCGCAACAGAAGCTGGTGTAGAGCCTGTTCCGACTGTATTGACACTCGATACGCCAGATGGATAAGTAACACTTTGAACATCATAAAAAGCTAAACCATCATCCAAAACATCCGTCAGGATTCCTGCGCTTGTAATTCCTTTTGGCACTGTCAATGTCAACGTATAGGTAACCAGTTCACCAATCGCTGCTTCGCCTGCCAGGTTATTGGAATTGATTATCTCAGTCGTTGTGAATACCTTTGCAAGCTGCGGAGCTTCAAGCGCCCTAATTGTAACGATGTTTGAAGTGATCACATTCGAACCAAACTTAGCAAACGCCTTCGCTGTATTTACAACACTTCCATAATCAATATCAGATTGGGTAACGGAATAAGTGGAAGAACATGTGACATGTGCCCCAGGTTCCAGCCCGTTTGGTGTAGCCGGGCAGGTTACAGCTGCTTTATCATCCGTAACAACAAAAATACCATCGGTTCCCGCGCCAACAAGTGTTACAGAACCGGTATTGGTAATTTGATAAGCATATTTAACCGGATCATTCGTATTCTTATAATAATTCCCGGATGTAATGCTTTTCGCCAGGGTAATCTCTGGATAATCTACCCATAAGGATGCCGTATTCGAAGGAGAGCCTGTGCCGCCTTCCAGTGATGTAACAGCCTGTGTCGTATTGTCTTTTTTTCCGCCAGTTGTACCGGTTACGAAAACTGATACTTCACAGGTACCATTGACCACAATCGAACCGCCGCTGAAACTGAGGCTTTTAGCACCCTCAACCGGTGCAAAAGCAGGTGCATCACCTGATGCATCACAACCGGTTGTCGTTGGTGCCTGTAAACCGGAGGTAGCTGCCACCTCCAATCCTTCCGGCAGGATATCATCAAATGCCACACCTGTCAGAGTCGTTGTTTCGTTTGGATTGGTCAGCGTAAACGTTATCTTACTTACTCCATCTTTCAGAATGGAAGCCGAAGAAAAAGCTTTGCTGATTGTCGGCGGAACAACCACTTCCAGGTAGGCAGTTGCCATATTACCTTTTCCACCATTTGTTGATTCGACAATGCCGCTTGTGTTTTTGTAAGTACCTTTAACAACTGATGTAACAGCTGCTTTAACGGTACAACTACTGCCCTGTATAATACTGCCGCCACTTAAACTGATTGAAGTATTTGTAAAGGATACGGTACCGCCGCATTGGTTCTTCGATGGATCAACCGCCATAACTATCCCTTCCGGGAAGGTGTCACTAAATTTTATATTTGTTAAAGGAATTGAATTGGTTATCGGGTTGGTAATCGTAAAAGTAAGCAGAGAGCTTGTACCTGCTACTATTCTTGCTGGGGAAAATGATTTGGCCATTTCAGGCGCAACAACACGGTAAACTGTGACACTGCTATCATTTGATGTCACCGCATTACCTGCACTGGTATCATCCATAGCGGTAGCGTAGGCAGTGTTTATAACAGATCCAGTGGTAACATCTGCCAGATCTACCGTATATGCAGCTGAACAGTTGACGCTCATTCCAGGTGTCAGCACTTTTGGGAGACCGGGGCAGGCTACTGTGGTAATCTTGGGATCAATTACTGAATACGGGGGATACAAATCGACATTACCAATATTGGTTAAAGTGAATACATAATAAATTTTATCGCCTTCATTCAGGTAACTTGTGGTCGATGTTGTTTTAGATATATTTAGCCCTTCCAGGTCTAAGCTAACACTGCTTGTGTTGGATGTGACGGTATTTCCCCCGGTTTCTGCATCCTGGGCAGAGGCGGAAGCGGTGTTTGTGATTGTTCCTGCAGTAACATCATCTGCTGCAGCCAGGTAGGTCACGCTGCATTCGAGCGTACTATTGGGTAATAATAAGACGGGCTGAGAACAATTCACAATACTGGCTTTGTCATCGGATACAGCAAATGGCGGGTAAAGATTGATATTACCTGTGTTCTTGAGTAAATATTTGTATTCTATAGAATCACCAACAGCCTGGAAGCCCTTGCTGGTTGTCGACTTAGCCAGGGATAATCCGGGACCATTCACAGTCAAATAATCGCTCGCGGTATTACCTGTACCGCCATTGGTGGAAGAAACTGCATTTGTGACATTTAAGAATGTTCCCCCAACTGAACCTGTGACCTGAACACTAACAGTACACTCACTGCCGCTGTCAATTTCAGCTGCAGTAAGGGTAATAACCGTTGTCGAAGCTGTCAGAACACCTGAGGTACAGGTCGTTGACTTTGAATCGGGAATAAAATTTAACCCGTACGGCAGTTCATCAGTCATACTGACACCCGTCAACGCGATGGGGTTCACAACCGGGTTGGACAGGGTAAATGTCAGGGTACTGATACCTCCTGCAATGATCACAGCAGGGGTGGTTGAAGGTTCTGTTGAAAAACTTTTCGAAATCGCAGGCGGTGCAAGGACCTTAATTGTATCCTGAGCGGTGTTTCCCGTTCCACCATTGGTTGATGATACATTACCAGACGTGTTGGGATAACTTCCAGCAGCAGCAGCCGAGACACTTGCTGTTACGGTACAGGTACTGTTGACAGGGATAGAACCTCCGGTCAGAGTAATGGAAGTCGAAGTACTGCTCACGCGTCCACTACATTGGACTGTATTTGGAATGCTCGACAAAACTAATCCATCAGGCAGAGTGTCAGTGAAATTTATCCCTGTCAAAGCCACACTATTTGTAGACGGATTTGTAATGGTAAATACAAGTGCTGAAGAAGCATTGATCAGAACTGGATTTGTTATAAAACTTTTGCTGATTTCAGGCGGGTCAACCACCCTGTTAATCACAAGAGTATCTGTTGTAGCTTCTCCATTTTGGACGGTTAGGATATTATTACCATTTCCATCACCAGGGGTGTAGCCGGTAAGTCCTCCGACAGGAATGGTATTCTGGTAATTTCCGACCGGTCCGGTGACATCCACTGTTACTAAACAAGATTTGGAACCCCCTATACCAGCCCCGCTGAGGGTAATGGTATTTGTATTTGCCTCTGCAGTTAATGTAGATACGACAGGCGGTTCATTGGAAGGCAGGTCACAGGTGCTGCTCGCATTTGGGTCGGGTGCAATGAGAAGGTCCCCCGGCAAAGTATCTATAAAACCCATGCCGGTCAATTGTATATTGCCGGTATTGACAATTTTAAATGACAGGGTTGAAGTTTCACCGGTAAGGATGGAGTTAGGGGTGAACTTCTTGCTGATGCTGACCCCAGGTAAATTTGTAAGCGATGCCGAGGCAGCTTCCGTGTTTGTTGCACCATTGGTAGTAGTTACTGCCCCAATGTCAATTGTATTGGTCAGGTTGTTTTCAACATCCATGGTGACGCTGACAGATACTGTACATTTAGCGCTTGCTCCCAAACTCCCGCCGCTGTATTTAATGATCGTCGAACCTGGAGAAGCCTCCAGTGTCCCCCCGCAGGTACCAACCGAAATATTTGGAACATCCGCTACCATCATACCGCCAGGGCTTCTCTGCGGAAGATAATCATCAAAAGCAATTCCGTTTAATGCTGTATTTTGGGGGTTGGATAACTCAAACGATAATGTCGAATTGGAATTCCCTGTTATTTCAACCGGACTGAATCCCTTGACTATACCAATATAGATCGGGCTGAGTGTCAGATCGCTGACGGCATCTTCAGAATTCGTGATTACGACTGAGGTGCCATGTACCTTGCCAGACACAGTGTTCTTACTAATTTTATTCGTGTGTTTTAGAGCAGATCCCCTGCCAACCACATCTACCAGTATCGTACAGATACCTGGAACACCAGCCACCTGGGCTGGAATAATTGCGCCGGAGACCACAATTTTCTGAGTACCCGGTTCTGCGGTAATATTTGGTTCTGCGGTAATGCTAGAACCAGCGCAGGTAGTGCTTAAATTTGACGGCGTGGCAATCTCAACGAAGTCCGGGCTTGTACCAGGCAGGTTATCGGTAAATGTTACATTATCGATCTGGTTAGTATTTGAATTTCCCAAAGTTATTGTGAGGGTTGATATACCATCCGGTTCAATGGTGGAAGGGTAAAAATTCTTACTGATTAATATACCGCTTACGCTGACCTGGGCCCAGGCATACGTGCTGATACTCCGGTGCTGTGCATTGGAAATATTGGCCGGAGAAATTATATTGGTGTAAATTCCTGGCGTGCTGCTGGTAACATAAACTTCAAGTTTACATGTTGTTCCCATGGCTATTGTTCCGCCGGTATATGTAAGCCTGGTGCTGCCAGCCGCAGGGGCGAAAGTTCCACCCGAACACTTGTCACCCAGCGCAGCATTCGGCGGATTTGCAACTAACAAACCGGTTGGCAGGGCGTCGGTCACACTAAAACTGGTCAAATCCGTATCTGCAGGTGCAGATAAATTGATTGTTAATTTTGATGTACCATTGATAGCCATGGTGCTTGGGCTGAATCCCTTGCTCACACCCAGGCCATAACCACCCCCATAAAAACCGACATTCGCAGATACAGCCATCACATTGGTAATATGCCGGTTGGTGGATGTTACCGCATCCATCGAACCTGACGGAATAGTATTTGTGTAGGTGGCAACAATAGAAGATGTAACCAATGCTGAGATCGTACAACTTCCAGAAACAGATGGTGAGCCTGAGGCTGCTGGAATGGTTCCGTCATTGAGGCTGATAGAACTGGATGTATATGTAACTGTTCCACTGCATTGGGAAGAAGCTGGAGCAGAATAAATTGTGACACCTGAAGGCAAATTATCTGTGATTGAAACATGTGTATATGCGGAACTGCTGGGATTTTGCAGTGTAATATACAACCTGCTGGTTCCATTAACAGGTGTCGAGGATGGTGAAAAATATTTTGACAATCCGATCGCCTGAACATTAATCGGTGCAGATGCCGCAGTGGAATTGGTTACACCCTGCTGGTCCATGATCGCATTAGGTGGCAGCAGGTTTGTGTACACCCCGGGTGTAAGAGATGTTACATACACCTTGATGTTACAGACACCGGCAGTTGATCCGACCTGTTTGGGGATGGTTCCGTTGGTTAATGTGATCGTGGTGGATGTATACGTAACAGTCCCGTCGCATTGCGATGATTCTGGTGCTGTATCAACAATTAAATTTGTTGGCAGATTATCAGTAATGGATACATTCGTAAGATCAGTATATATGTCATTATTTTTAATTTTAATTGTCAATAGACTGGATTGACCAATCCAGATGGTATTGGGGTCAAAAGTCTTGCTGAGTGACGGGGCAGAAACCGGGTTGACTGCCAGGGTAGATTTAGCCTCAGTTGGATTTGTGAGAGTAGTCGATCCTATACTGGCCGCCAGGCTGCTTTCGGGAATAATATTCACCAGGTTTCCAATAATATTGGATGTTACATCTACTGAAAAAGAACACTTCCCAGGCGTGATTACTTGAGCAGGAACTGACCCGCCAATCAATGTGATTGTCGTGCCAATCAGCGTTATGGTGCCGCCGCATGAATTTGTAACATTTGCAGGGGAGTTGAAATACATGCCTGCAGGAAGGGTATCAGCCAAAGCATAATCTGAGGAAGACAACGTGAGGGTGCTTGAGTTAGGATTGTAAATTGTAACTGTTAGTGTAGCCTTGCCCCCGGCTGATATGGATAAGGGTGAAATATCATTGTTTATACCTGGCTGTGTATATGTGTCAGCCCGGGCAGGAATTACCTGGAAGAAAAAAATAAATCCTAAAATTACCAGCACAATAATTGTACGAAAAGCAGATAATTTAAAAAATTTACTCATTTTCCTCTCACATAATGATTAATATATTCTTTTACAACTAATAATCAAATTTCACTAAATATGACATTCTTCTCAAACTACTCACAAATTCAATTATGAATGAAAAATTTTGCCTGATCCAATCTCAAAAATGCTTTAATTATTTACTGGATATTAAAACGGGCAGTTAATGCTAAATTAGAAAATTCCTGAATTACAAAAGTCCATAGGGATATATATGTATATTCTTGACAAATATTGTGTTTACCGACTAATTCATACGCAAGTGAAATTACCAATAAAAACAAAAAATTATTTTACATCAACCATTCCATAAAGGAAAGAAATAAATTGTACTTTTTTGCCCAAAAAGTACAGTAATAAGAGGAAAAAGTACAATTTAACATAAAATAAACTTGTTCTGCTGTTTCTATTCGAAGCTGCTTGAGTTTTCAAGTGTGAATCAAATAATTATGAACTTTTTACTTGCATCGTGTAATTCCCCCTTGACACTCCAAATTGTCAGTGATATAACCGCAAACTAACAATTCAATAGCAGCTCTTATCCAGAGAGGCGGAGGGACCGGCCCTGCGAAGCCTCGACAACCTGACTGATATAGTCAAGGTGCCAATTCCGGCAGTACGATCTGGAAGATGAGAGGATGGTATACACGCATACTTCTTCTTATACTTATCAGAAGAAGTATTTTTTTATTCTGGGCAGGGGCGATAATCTATCATTCTTTCAGGAGATTACTTATGTCTGCACAATCGAGAAAATTTGGTTTTGCCACACGGCAGCTGCATTCCGGCTACACTCCAGACCCGGTGACCGGCAGCCGTGCGGTTCCTCTCTATCAAACCACAAGCTTTCAGTTTAAGAACTATCAGCATGGTGCCAACCTGTTCGCACTCAAGGAGCTGGGCAATATTTATACCCGCCTTATGAACCCTACCACCGATGTGCTTGAGCAGCGGATCGCTGATCTCGAAGGCGGCGTCGGTGCCCTGGCGGCTGCATCAGGTCATGCGGCACAGGCACAGGCCATTTTCACCATCTGCCAGGCGGGTGATCACATTGTCAGCAGCAGCCGTTTGTACGGCGGCACGTATAACCAGTTTAACTACACCCTGCGAAAACTCGGGATCGAGGTCACTTTCGTTGACCCGGGCGATCCAAATAATTTCGAGAAAGCCATACAGCCCAACACGAAGGTCATTTACGGCGAGACGCTCGGGAATCCGGATATCACCGTTTTTCCATACGAAGAAGTGTCTGCCATCGCGAAAAAACACAAGATCATTTTAATGATCGACAATACTTTTGCGACCCCCTATCTGTTCCGGCCATTCGAATGGGGTGCCAATGTGATCACGCACAGCACCACCAAGTTCATCGGCGGACATGGCACCAGCATCGGCGGTATGATCGTGGACGGCGGCAATTTCGATTGGACAAGCGGCCGCTACCCGGGTTTCACTGAACCGGATGCATCCTATCACGGTCTTGTTTATGCCAGCCTGCTGGGTGCAGGGCTGCCTCCTTTCATTATTAAGGCACGGGTGCAGGTCCTGCGTGATATCGGTGCGGCACAATCCCCCTTCAACAGCTGGCAGCTTCTGCAGGGGCTGGAAACACTCAGCTTACGCATCGAACGCCATGTTCAAAATGCACAGGCAGCTGCCGAATTCCTGGAGAGACATCCAAAGGTGAGCTGGGTCAAATACCCGGGTCTCAAAAGTCATCCCGATTACGAACGGGCAAAAAGGTACCTGCCCAAAGGCTCAGGTTCAATCCTGGGTTTCGGGATCAAAGGCGGGGCTCAAGCCGGCAAAAAGTTTATTGAAAGCCTGCAGCTCTTCAGCCACCTGGCCAATGTGGGGGATGCAAAATCTCTCGCCATTCACCCGGCAACCACCACCCACAGTCAGCTGAATGAGACCGAACAGATTTCCGCCGGTGTCAGCCCGGATTTCATCCGTCTCAGCATCGGTATCGAAGATATTGATGATATTCTGTGGGATCTCGGCCAGGCACTTGACGCATAAAAATCTATTTTCAATTCATCCGAAGCAGTACATTCTCGGTTGAACAAAGAAGGTTAGCAATATGCCAGTAAAAATACCAAATACCCTGCCTGCCCGCTCTATCCTGCAAGCGGAAAATGTATTCATCATGGGCGAAGAACGGGCGGCGCACCAGGATATCCGCCCGCTGAGCGTGGCGATTCTAAATTTGATGCCCACCAAGATCGCGACCGAAACACAGCTGCTGCGCCTTCTGGGAAATTCATCCCTGCAGGTGGATGTGACGCTGCTTCACACGGTCACACACGAAGCCAAAAATACGGATGCCGATCACCTGCTGACGCACTACGAGAATTTTGAGACAGTGAAAGATCAGAAATTTGACGGCCTGATCATCACCGGAGCCCCCGTGGAGCAGATGGCGTTTGAGGATGTAGATTATTGGCCCGAACTTGTGAAGATTATGGATTGGGCGGAAACCAATGTTGAATCGATTTTTAACATCTGCTGGGGCGCACAGGCCGGGTTATATCACCGCTATGGCATCCCCAAGTACCCCCTGCCCGCCAAGATGTTTGGGGTATTTGAGCACCGCACACTGCTGCCAAAAGAAAAGCTGCTGCGCGGATTTGATGATACCTTCCTGGCCCCGCATTCCCGCCATACTGAGATAAGGCGGGAGGATATTGAAAAGGTCCCGGATCTGCAGATCATGGCAGAATCGGAGAAGGCAGGCATTTATATCGTGGGAAGCAAGGACGGACGGCATCTTTATATCACCGGTCATTCTGAATACGACCCGCTCACACTCAAAGCGGAGTATGACCGTGATGTAAACAAGGGTCTGCCGATCAATATTCCTGATAATTATTACCCCGATAACGATCCATCCAAACCGCCGCAGGTTCGCTGGCGCGGGCATGCCAACCTGTTATATGCCAACTGGCTGAACTATTATGTGTACCAGGTGACACCATATGACCAGGGCCAGATCCCGGCGAGACCGACGAATAGTGATTTTTAAAGTTTGAATCAAGTCAAAATTTTCAGGATAACTTAACTATTCAAGTTATCAATTTAAATTATTAACGGGTATCCAGGTAATTAATGGGTACCCTATTTTATTCCCGGTTTTTGTAAACAGTTCTGAGAAAAGGTACAATAAAATTTGAATCGCCTGTGCCTGATCGAAATTCTGAAACGCTGACACTATTATTACGTATAATAATTTAATAACATAATTTATTTCAAATCCATTTATTGGTGAAGGAGGCTTCAATGCCCCAAAACTTTCCAGGATCCATCATCCCCAGCTCAGGGGGTGTTATCCATGAACTGACCATACGAACAAAATTGATTTTTCAATTAATGGCTGACCCTCGGGTAAATCCATGGGCGAAACTGGTACCGATCGCTGGCTTAATCTATTGGATATCGCCTTTTGACTTGATTTTCGGCATCCCCGGTGTGGATGCCATCGACGATGTTGCAGTGCTGTGGTTTGCTCAGTACATGTTCATTGAGTTGTGCCCGCCGGAGGTTGTTCTTGAACTGAGCAACAAGCTTCACAGCAACAATTCCACATTTGACCGGGTTAACGCACAGGGAGAGGATGTGATTGATGGCGAAGTGATTGATGTAACCGACAAAACGGAAAAATAATGGTTCATCGCAAAACGATTATCAGCCTTATCATCCTCTTTGGAATGGTCACTTCCGGCTGCAGCAGGATAAATGCGCATGTGCCTGTGATTCAGCCGGTTACCTCCACGGCACCTGCAGCGGCGAGTGTTTCAACTTCTGTACCGGCTTCTACGGTTGTGCAAATCATTGAAGTTCCATCCTCATCCCCAACGCTCAGCCAACCAGCCGAAACAGCGGCCCCATCTCCGACGATGCCGGTTCAGATCCCGGATCCAGCTGCATATACCTGGACACAGGTAATCTCCGGCTTGCATGCACCGACGGATATTCAAAATGCGCATGACGGTTCAGGGCGGTTATTCATCCTTGAACAGGCCGGGGTAATACGGGTCTATCAGAACGGGCAGCTGCTTGAGGCTCCCTTCCTGGATATTCGAGACCGGGTTGGAAATATGGACTCAGAACAGGGATTATTGGGATTGGCTTTTCACCCCGCATTTGCCAGCAGCGGGTATCTTTTCGTCAATTATACTGATCAGAACGGTAACACCCATATTTCCCGCTTTTCTTCAAATGGCATCTCCGCTGATCCGCAGAGTGAGAAGCAGCTGCTCTTCGTTCAGCAGCCATTTCCAAATCACAATGGCGGTGCGCTGGCTTTTCACCCTGCGGGAAACCTGCTGATCGGGCTGGGTGACGGCGGGTCTGCCGGAGACCCCTATGGAAATGCCCAATCACTGAATACATTACTCGGGAAGGTGCTGCGGATCGATGTCGATCACGGTGACCCTTATGCCATTCCTGCTGATAATCCTTTCGCCAGTAACAAGGAAGGCAAGCCTGAAATTTGGGCATACGGGCTGCGCAATCCCTGGCGGTTTTCCTTTGATCAAAAAACGGGTGACTTTTGGATCGGAGATGTGGGACAAAACCTGTGGGAAGAAGTAGATTACATCCCGGCTGGCAGCCCTTCCGGCCTGAACTTAGGCTGGAATGATATGGAAGGCTTTCATCCATATCATGGCTCCAATTCTTCAGCCTTATACCCGCCTGCCGCTGAGTACCCGCATGGCGCTGAGTGTTCCATCACCGGCGGCTATGTTTACCGGGGAAACCGCCTTCCTGAATGGGAGGGTGTTTATTTTTTCGGTGATTATTGCTCGGGCAAGATCTGGGGACTGCCGTCTCCGCCTGCCAATTCCGCACCAGTAATATTATTCCAGACTGATTTCAAAATAAGCACCTTCGGACAGGATGAAGCTGGCGAACTTTACCTGGCAGATTACAACGGCGGCATCTATGTTCTGGAAAAAAAACCCTGAAAATCGATGTTAAATAATTGCATCAAAGAAAGGGTCCCAGACCAGGCTGAATCACTTATAATATGTGTGGTTGAAAAAGATAATTGTCATCCAATATGTGTGTATTTTCAGGCTCAACCAGTGACGGCTGTCACTATCCATTTTTTTGCAGAAGCAATATAGTTGGTATCGAAGAACGGAGATAAAAATGGCAGATAAAAAATGGGAAGTAACCAAGATCCATTACTGTGATCATGTTGGTCACGAGGTGGCATTTGAAACAGAAATGATCTACCCGATCGATTTTCTGCCGGATGCCCCCCGGGTAAATTCCAGGCGCTGCTCGAATGCCAAGGAATGTAATATGTTTGATAAACCCACCTGTGTCTGGTGCGGGACTAATCCAAATCACGAACCGCTTTAATCATCGGTTTCAAAACAAAAAGCACAGAAGCTTGTGCTTTTTTGTTTTAACCAGCGGTTTTCTCAGTGATGGTTTTTTTACCGCGAAGCATTTTTAGGGGTGAAAACCGGAATTACAAAGTCAAGTTTTTTCTTTTACTGAATTTTTATTATCACCAGCGGGAGTTTATAACAATATCAAACGATATTCTGATATGTTTACCGTATAATCAATTTTATGCCTTATATTATCGATGGCCATAATTTAATTCCTCAGCTTGGACTGGATCTGAGCTCGATCGATGACGAAGAATCATTGATCGGAGTGATCCTTGAGTATTCAAGGCAGGCCAGGCTTGGACAGGTGGAGATATATTTCGATAACGGGCAGCCCGGTCAGGCAGAGAGACAAAAAAGGGGAACCCTGACGATCGTTTTCACACGCAGGCCCATGATCGCCGACCAGGCAATTTCCAACCGTTTATTTATGCTTAAAAAAGATGCGAAAAACTGGACGGTTGTGTCTTCCGATAGAAAGGTTCAGGCTGAAGCAAAATCAACCGGCGCCAGGGTTATCTCGTCAGATCAATTTTCCGGTATGGTCATGAACCAATTGGCAAAAAGCAAACCTGGTAAAACCCATGAACACGGAAAGTTAAGCGAAGCAGAAGTTGAAAAATGGCTTCATATATTTGAACAGAGTGAACAGAAAAACAAAAACTCTTATTAATTTTTAATGTTTTAAGATGAATTTTGAGTATTATGAAAATATAGGCACTTGAAATATTATTGGTACGCATAGGTGCCGAAACCGATCTTTTTTGCTTGCCCCCCATGCTATTGATCGGTAATGTTCCTTCCCCTCCTTGCAGCGAGATACGAGAAACATGTATCTCGCTGCTCATTTAATCCCAGGAAATAAGCCTATGACCAGTGGATATTGCTTTTACCCGGCGGATAACCATCAGCTTGACAATCACCCGGAACACCCTTCACGCTTCTCGCTCATCGAACTTCCCGCCGATGATGAAATCGTTTCTATTCCTTTTACCAAAGCCAGAATAAATGAAGTGAAGCGGGTTCACACTGATAAAATACTGGAGAGGCTTGAACAGGCTGCCCTTTCTGGCGGAGGCATCATCGACAGCGCTCCAACATACGTCACACCTGCCTCCTATGAAGATGCCCTGACTGCCGCCGGGGCCGCACTCGCAGCAACACGGGCTGTAGTGAAAGGCACTCACGAAAATTCTTTTGCCATCATCCGCCCGCCAGGGCACCATGCTGAACCCGGCCGATCGATGGGATTCTGCCTGCTCAACAATGCTGCAATTGCATGCCTTGATGCCATTGAATCGGGAGTGGAACGGGCAGCGATTGTTGATATTGACGCCCATCACGGAAATGGCACCGAGCAATGTTTCTTGAATAATCCGCGGGCTGCTTATTTCTCAACGCACCAGGAAAATATTTACCCGGGAAGCGGGGGCATGTTCAGCATTCCGCATGCAAAAGGACGGATCGGGAATTTTCCGCTTGCAGAGTATTCCGGCGATATTTGCTTTGATCAGATAATTCAACAGGCACTCACCCCCTTCCTGGATACTTTCCGCCCGGGTCTGATCCTGGTATCGATCGGCTTTGATGCCCATCACTCGGACCCCCTCACCTCTTTGGGATTATCCACCCGCGGGTATTTTTCAATCTGCCGGCAGCTGGTCAATTTGGCCATGGAATTATGTGACGGTAAGATCGTATTTATCCTGGAAGGCGGTTACCTTCCCAAAAATGCTGCAAATGGGGTGAAAGCAGTATTCAATGCCATGACCGGAAAAGAAATGGATCCTGTCGATGACTTATCCAAATTCAAAGAACCAGATATCAACAGCCGGATAAACGCCTTCCGAACATGGGATGGATTGTAATTCAGATATATTTGCAAATAGAAAAGTAAATAAAGATCCCCTCTGAAAACATCAAAGGGGATCTTTATATTTTTTTTTAGATAATTTAACTTTTAAAAATTTATTTTATTAATTAGCACAGGTAAACATGAACAACAATTTCCCGAATGTTTTTTCTTTGCCATCCACTTCAGTGGTAATTGCCACCCAGCGGTCAATTCCCTGTATGGCTTCCTGCTGAAAATTCCAGGTCCAGTAAACAGTTTTAGAGCCGGCCGCATCAAAATTGAGTTTTCCGCTGACAATTGATCCATCAAAAGGATTCCTATCCCAGCGATAACGAATCTCACCCGCTCCATTGACCGTGATGGTTGCACTGAAATCATAGGCTGCGCCTTTGGATGTACAGCCTTTAACCGGTCGACGTGTCCAGTCGATGGTCACATTGGTCGCGTTGAAAGAACTATCCGGTTTGCTTGAGACCTTAATTTTTACACTCAAAGCCTGGTTAGTACCGGCGACCCCCATAAAACCACCGTAAGGGGTGGCAACCAGCCAGAAACCGGCATAATCCCCTTCCGTTGTTGGGGCGA
>CAZBRI010000031.1:0-13883 GCA_964494055.1 uncultured Anaerolinea sp. | reverse complement strand
TTCCGATCTGCACGCATTTTCTCCCTGATACGTGTTGCAAGAATTGGGTATTGAGTTAATGCCAGGTATATATTGAGTACACGGTCAGCAGAAGGATTTTGGAGGGCCATGGAATTAATTCCTTTACGTTATTTCTGACAATTCTACTTCCACATAAATCAATAATAGCCGAAAATTTTTCCAGAAAGAAAAAGTGCCGTTATAAACGGCACTTAGGAAATACTGGTGTTATTTTCCGAACCTTAACCCAGGTGCATCGGCATAATTACGTGTGTAAAGTTCTCATCTCCAACCGGACGGACAACACCCGGCGCATTTGCAGCCGAAGTTTCTATGGCAACATTGGGTGATTTGATCACCTCCAAAACCTCCCGCAGGAACTTGACATTGAAGGCGATCATCAGCGGAATACCATCCACAGTAGCTTCAACGATGGTTTCGTTGGAACCGGTTTCTTCGGAGTGAGCGGAGATTTCAACTTCGCTCGGTTTCAGATCGTTACCGCTTGTTTTGATATTCAATTTCACAACATTCGTACCTTCCCTGGCAAATGTTTCAGCTTGTTTGCAGGCTTTAAGCAAAGAGGTTGTGGGTACGAGGGTCCGCGATTTATATGATCTGGGTATTATCTGCTGATAATCCGGGAATGCACCATCGATCAGTTGTGAAGTGAGTTCTGCATCTTTGACGTGGAAAACAACCTGTCCGCGGCCTTTTGGAATCACCATCTGAATATATTGATCGCCGTCGGGTGTAATTCTGGATAATTCCTGGAGTGCGCGTGCCGGGATGATGGCATTGATCGGCTGAGAAACCGGAGTGGAAAGTGTCGCTTTTCTGACAGATAACCGGAACCCGTCGGCAGCAGCCATGGTTACGGTATCATTTTCAACATTCAGTAAAACACCCATCAGGACAGGCCGGGCTTCGTCTGTTGAAGCAGCAAAAGCAACCTGCTGGATCATTTCTTTGAAATCAGCAATGTTTAACTGGATCGCGTTGGCAAGATCCGGCACTGGGAGCGGGGGAAACTCCTGAGCATCAATCCCCTTGATATCATTGGTGGATGATCCTGAACGCAGGTTCAGTGTTTGTGTACGGGAATCCAGCGATAAACTGATCTGAGGGTCTGGTAAATTATTAACAAGGTCGATCAGTGTATTTTTTGGAACGGTTGTTGAGCCTTCTTCTTCGATTTTGGCACCTATCCAGCACGTGATCCCCATTTCCAGGTTGGTTGCAGAAAGCCGCAGCCTGCCCTCATCGGTCGCGATCAAAATATTGGATAATACGGGCAGGGTGCTGCGCGGAGATACAGCGCGCGATACGGTGTTCAAACCGCGGCTAAGATTTTCTTGCAAAACGGTGACTTTCATCGAAGGCGCTCCTGCTAAATGGTGTGAATGACGACAAAAATGAACTTTATCTATTTTACTTCATTAAGTTGACAACGTATAATCTGAAGAAATTCTATGTTTAAATTTTATTCACGCCACAAAAAAGGATAAGCAAGAAAAAGCATGTCACAAAGAATCGCCTTTACAGCAATTATTGTTCCGGATTACGACGAAGCCATTAAATACTATACAGAAAAACTCAATTTTAAACTTATTGAGGATACAGACCTTGGTAACGGAAAACGCTGGGTTCTAGTATCACCGCGTAGTGATGACAGTTCCTGTTTACTGCTGGCGAGAGCAGTAAATTCGGACCAGGAATTTTTTATAGGGAATCAGTCAGGCGGCAGAGTTTTTCTATTTCTTCAAACCACCGATTTTTGGAAAGACTACCAGGAAATGAAAGTAAACGGGGTAATTTTTCTTGAAAGTCCAAGGATAGAATCTTATGGTCTTGTCGTCGTATTTCAGGATCTGTACGGTAATAAATGGGATCTGCTGCAATTTTCCAATAATAAAAATTAAGCAGGTCCTGTCAATTGAGTACCAGGACCTGCTCTGTCATCAAAAAATTTTTAAGAATACTATATAACTGCTTTTTTTAAGGATTGGTGATCAGCGATATCCCTAACCCGAGCAGCATAAACAGAACTTGAAGTCCAAATAAGCCGGCAAAAACATAAGCAACGATCATGACGGTTGAAGTTCCAGTTGTGGATCGAACTTCCTGTCCTTCTGCTAATTGTCGAAGGATTTGGGTAGTCAGCTGCGGATTATTTTTTTGAATTCCACCGCTCCAGTACCAGCCAGGTTGATTAACTGGAACAATGATTTTGGCCCCATTGAAATTTTTTAACCACAGCCTTAATGCTTCCGGCGGATCGGATGCAAGGGTGGATGGCAGGATAACTGCTTTTATTTCAGAATTTCCTTCAGGAATCCCATTCTCAACCTGCTGTACTGCTGCAGGGATTGCCAGGGATGCATGTTTGATAGCTTCAAGATAAGGTGTAGAAAATCCAGAACCCAGGTTTTCAAAAATAAGCACCGGGAAGCTGCCTTGCTGTATCGCAAGGGTATCTGCCGTTTGAGTGCCGTCTTTTTTCATTACGGATAAATGGTAGACCAGGAAGGCGGCAAATAGTAATAATAATTGGAGTCCGTTTAAAACATCTGTAATGAAATTGTCGGATCTTTGGCCGAGAAAACCAAATAGCACTGTGTACACCAGGTAGATCGCAGATGCCATCCCGCCTATCACAGTACTGAAAATCGCAAGGTAAAGATAGGCACGCCTTATCAGCGATCTTCTAGCGTGATCACCACCATCCCCAGCCTGTAATGCTTCATCCTGCATTGGCCGCCAGGTCGTGTACCAGAGAGGCAGACCCGCAAATAATGTTGCGATTGCGCCAGCCAGCTGCGGTCTGAGCACATCCCCCCATAAAGCATTGCTTGTTGCTATGGAAACAATAAATGACATGAGAAGTGTTAAACCAATGAATGCGGCCGTTAGCCCGGTGAACGAAAGAATGTAATAATAAAAACGTTTTAACGCTGCACGCCGTGTCTCGTCCTCGTAAGACCTGATCTCTCTATTGAGCCAGCCGCCGTAGTATGCCCACACAACCGCAAATGGCACACCGACTGAGAAAGGATCACCAAATTTCATAATGAAATCCTTTAGCAGTAGTTTTGCTCCAAGTATTTGAAGCAGGATCACATCGATGATGAGCCCGGATGTTGTGAGTACAACCAGGACACTTGACATGGCCAGTATGAATAGAATGATCAGGCGCAGGACCGATTTTCCTTCCCCTGGTTCTGAGATGGCATTTTGACACATACTCCAGGTATAGACCCAAACAGGTGTGCCAACCAGCACAAGGGCTAAACCGTTAATTAACATTTCTCGTGCATCTGAACCGATGATATTGTTTGGAAGGTAAAAGATGAAACGGATTGATTGCTGAATTCCAAATATCGTCATTAACAAACCATAGAGCACCCACAGATACCGATACAAACGCCGGATGCCGCTGAAGTTTTCTTTTTCGCTTAATTCTTTCCAATTTATATTCAATGTTCTATAGAAATAAGATGCGGCAATCAGGTTCAAGAATATCGCAATGGTATTGTCAACCCACGTCTGTGCTCCTCCCACAAATGAACGGAGAGAATCCATACCCACAGAAACAATCACTGTCCGGTTGACAAGGGCCAAAATATTCTGGACTACCGGAATTAGGGTGATTAAAAGCACAGCGTAAAAGAATATTGCTCGAAGTGCGGCTGAATTTTCTTCGGGATCCCTGGAAGAAGCCCTTTGAGCCCACAACCAGTGAACCGCAAAAATAGGCACACCTACGAAAATCAGGGCCAGGGCTTGCGCCAGGGTATCTGCACCAGGAAAAGTCAAGCCGGATGAAAAAATTGTTCGAAGCAGATTGATCAATCCCCAGATAACAACCTCAAGACAGATCAATGAAACAAGATAGAAATATAGACGTCTTATCGTTTTCATATTATTTCACCGGTCCAGATGGAATGGGAGTTGGTTGGTACCAATCGTAAGACCAAAAATTGTACGGAAGCTGTTTGATCTTCCAGTCCCCGTTTTGGAGAATTAACTGGGCATATTCGGTATTTTGATAACCGCTGGAAAACGGGCCATTCGCACTCATTATGACTCCCAGGCTGACAGAAGCTGTGTTACCGCTGATCTCAGTTTTTCCAATTTCCAATCCTGAATTTGTAGGATCAACATTATGATTCAGAAAAGATTGTGAGAAATATTCAAGGCTGGGTTTATTCACCATCTCAGCAAGATATGAATAAGCCTTATTAAAATCATGTTTATGAAGGGCTACAACATAATTTTGGATTACTCCCTCGGGAGTAGAGTCGTCGACATAATTCAGATTATCTTTTCTTGTAGAAAACATGATCAATGCAGCAATAATAATAACAACTATTCCTATAAGTATCCCTGTTAAAAAGCGGTCTTGTTTCATCATTAAAATCTCCTATTGGATATTCTAAAAATTGATCGAGGTTAATATCATTGTACATAAATGAGAAAAAAAGAACAATACACAGACTGTAATAAATGGAACAAATGATCTATTTTAAGTGTAAAAAATATTTATACGAGTGTTGTACTGATTTTCAATTGCTGTTTATACATATTCGCCGGTATCAAATAATAGTCCTGAAAATATATATACCTTCAAATCCTCAAAAATATTCTTACTCACGATATGAAAGTTTTGTTTATTTAACCCAAAAACATTATTTTATATAGCCAGTTAAGAAAACACTGTTAATGGAATGGAATACCGATAATTTCGGGCATAAGAAATCCGGTGTACCTTTTTAAATGCTGTTAAAAAAACAGGAGATAGACCACTCTAAGCAATTAACATTAACTTTTTGGGTCCAGATTTTATCTTGCTTTTAAATTATCTCCCTCCAATTAATTGCAGAGTATCAAATCATATTTATAACCCGGGGTACAAAAGGAACAAAGAATATGTTTCACGTGAAACATATTCTTTTCCTGGCTGAAAAATAAAATCTTCATTGACCGCCTGATTGAAATAAATAGTAAGAGTAAGCTACGGAGAAAATGGATGCGCCGAGTACAGGTATCAGCAGAAACCAAACTGAATAATCTGGAAAGAAAGCGCCAAGAAGTGCGATGAATCCCGCAGCTGTAAACAGCTTACCTCCAACCAGGTGTGTTCCATCCCAAACCCGGTCACTGGATAGTGTCCATGGTGTTCGTATTCCGATAAAGAAATTCCTTTTTGCTTTTTTTACCAGGCTGCCTGTAAAGATAAACAGCAGTCCCATGGCTGGCAGTATGGCGCTGCTCATCCTGAAGTTGGTGATTCCGATGTTCCATATAAGTGTAAGAAAGTGAATATAGATCATAAACGCAATGATCATGGCGATGAAATTATTAAAGGTCTCTCTGAATTGCTCAACATTTGCCTTAAGCGGATCCATTGACGGAAGTACAAGAAACAATGCCAGCATCCCTAATGTCACCATCGGCATCAATGCCACTCCCCAAAAACGGGGCATGTATCCGTTTACCTGATCGTTAGTACCCCAGTGCGATGCGACTAATACAGGCAGCCGGTCCCATAAAAAGATTCCCGCTAATGTGCCGATCAGGATCAAAACAAGTGAAACTAAAACAGTATTTTTTGTTGACATTTTTCCTCTTTAAATGTTTCACGTGAAACAAATAGTATGTTCATAATTATTATACGTTCTTGGTCGGGTTAAGGTTCCGTGCTAATTCAAATGATGTTTTTTTTTGAGAAAGAGAGTCTGTTTATTTTGTTTGGATTTATTTGCCGTGTTTCTCGTTCGAATTTTTGTGTTTATTGTTTGATAGCAGATCGGCTTTAATTTGATTGGCTGAATTACCGTTTTGATACAAAATTAATATTATTGCCCGGCATGAAGACTTGTGCATGGTAGAATAATAATGTATATTTTTGCTAAAGGAGAAAGTCAATGGATTCAACAACTGGTACGTTTGCCGTCAAAAAGGGTCTTGCGCAAATGCTCAAGGGCGGTGTAATTATGGACGTGGTAACCGCTGAGCAGGCTAAAATTGCTGAAGATGCTGGCGCGTGCGCAGTCATGGCGTTGGAACGTGTTCCCGCAGATATCCGCGCGCAGGGGGGTGTTGCCCGCATGAGCGACCCCGAGTTGATTATCAAAATTAAAGAATCTGTCTCAATCCCTGTTATGGCTAAGTGCCGTATCGGGCATTTTGTTGAGGCTCAGATCCTTGAATCATTAAAAATCGATTACATCGATGAATCTGAAGTTTTGACACCTGCAGATGAAGAGCATCATATCTTAAAACATAATTTCACAGTTCCTTTTGTTTGTGGCTGCCGCAACCTGGGTGAAGCACTTCGGCGTGTTGGTGAAGGGGCTGCGATGATGCGGACAAAGGGTGAAGCTGGAACAGGTGATGTAGTTGAAGCTGTCAGGCATGCCCGCACTGTTTTAGGTGAGATCCGCCGCATTCAGAATATGCCTGAAGAGGAACTGATGGCTTATGCCAAAACAATCGGTGCTCCTTATGAGCTTGTGAAAGAAACTGCCAAACTCGGAAGGCTCCCAGTGGTCAATTTTGCAGCCGGCGGTATAGCCACTCCTGCTGATGCTGCTTTGATGATGCAGCTTGGTGTGGATGGGGTTTTTGTCGGTTCCGGTATTTTCAAGAGCGGTGATCCCGCCAAGCGGGCGGCTGCCATTGTCAAGGCTACCACTCACTTCCGTGATGCTGGAATCCTGGCTGAAGTCAGTAAAAATCTCGGCGAAGCAATGGTTGGAAGAAACGTCTCCCAAATGCCGGAAGGTGAGAAGATCGCAGGAAGAGGCTGGTAAAAGCAGGTTCTTTTCTGGATCTTCTATAACCTGAATATTTATGAAAATTGGTGTTCTTGCTCTTCAAGGCGATTTTGCCGAACACATCGTAATGCTGCGCCGCCTGGGTGTTGTTACAGCTGAGGTACGTCTGCCTTCTCATTTAGATGACCTGGATGGTTTGATTATGCCCGGCGGTGAATCTACTACAATTGGAAAACTGGCCGTTGCTTATAATTTAATGGACCCGCTGCGGAATTTTGGCAGGTCAAAAGCCATTTGGGGTACCTGTGCCGGTGCAATCTTTCTTTCCCGTGATGCCCGCCGGGAACAGCCTTTGCTTGGAATTATGGACATCACTGTCATAAGGAATGCTTTTGGTGCCCAGGTAGATTCGTTCGAAGCGGACCTGGATATTGAGATACTGAAAAAAAGCACAGGCACTTCGCTCCCTTACCATGCGGTTTTTATCCGTGCTCCAATCATTGAGTCTGTTAGTGGAAATGCCCATGCGATTTCGACATTGCCTGATGGCCGTATCGTTGCCGCAATGGAAAACAAATTATTGGCAACATCGTTTCACCCTGAATTGACAGGTGATACCCGTTTTCATGAGTTATTTATTTCCATCTGTAAATAAAAATATTTCTAAAAAATAGTATGGCCATCCGCCCCCTGGATCTCCTGGATTTGCCCAAGTTAGTTAGATACCGGTCTGAAGCTGTCAGCCTGGATTCGAAGAGGGTACTTACCAGGGGAAACCCGTTGGGGGCGGCTGGATTTATGTCTTATTTCAATCCCATGCGGCATTTATATACGGGGGTTTTTGAAGAAAACGGGACAACACTTCTTGGCGGGATCAGCCAAAAAAACGGAGATTCTTTTTCCAGGCTAGTATATCTTGCCCCGGCTTCCAGGCTCAATCATCCCGGGTTACCTTCTTTGATCGAGCAGCTCTGTGTTGAAGCTGGAAGTTGGGGATCGATGCATGTTCTGGCTGAACCTGAAGAAGAAAGCACCGCTTTTCCAGCTTTACGCATGTCTGGTTTTTCTGTTTATGCCTGGCAGCGAATCTGGGATGTCAGTCATATACCTTCTAATGGTATTCCCGATGAAAAACAACTGTCGGAAGAAATTTCTATAAGTGCCGTTCAATCGCTTTACTATCAGATTGTTCCGCCTTTGCTTCAAACGGTTGAACCTCTCCCAAAAACATTTTCTGGTGTTGTTTGTTCGCAAAGCAAAAGTTGTTATGTGAATATCACGCAGGGTTCGCAGGGGATAGTATTGACTCCGCTTATTCACCCTGAAGCAAGCGATGTTTCAGCGGAACTAGCCAGCCTGGTAAGCAGGCTCCCGGACCGCAGGGATAGGCCGGTTTATATTTGTGTCCGTTCATACCAGGCGTGGCTTGAAACCGCAATTGAAGATCTTGGGGGTGTGCCGTCCGGGCGGCAGGCAGTCATGGTTAAGCATCTTGTTCACCTCGTGAAGGATGAGCAAACCGTTAGAGCAGCTCAACCTGCAGGGGTGAGTGTGCAGCCATCCCGGGTGACCAGGCCATAATTGACATTATCCACATTGCTAAATAATTAAATTTTTCTTTTCTCAAGCTTTGTAAACTGCGCGGGGAATTATTCCTCGTATAATATAGGATAGAATTTATTTTTACAGTCGGTATTTTTATTTAACAGGTTAATAAACTATGAGTCAACAAAGACGAATAACGGATGATCTTGAAGCACTCCTCAGTATCCTTCCAGATTCAATTGTCAAAAATGTTCATAAGATCAATAATTTTGATAAATTATTGGAAATAATCCTGGATCTTGGGCGGGTGCCAACAGCACGTTATGTACAGGAAGAAGTTATTCTGCGTGAAAAAGAGATCACAAGGGATGAACTGGATAATATCCTTTCAAAGATCGGTAATTTCGACGCTGATAATCGTGCCGGTTTGGAGCGAACCCTGCATCGTATTTCAGGAATCCGTAATCGCCGGGGCATTGTGGTCGGTCTGACTTTACGGGTCGGCAGGGCTGTTTACGGTACGATTGATATTATCCAGGATATTATCGAGTCAGGTAAATCCATCCTGATCCTCGGGCGTCCCGGGGTAGGAAAAACAACACTTCTCAGGGAAGCTGCCCGTATCCTGGCGGAAAACCGCAGGGTCATTATTGTGGATACGTCAAATGAGATCGGGGGTGATGGGGATGTTCCTCATCCGGCAGTTGGTAAGGCCCGCCGCATGCAGGTGAAGATTCCCACCCATCAGCATGAAGTGATGATCGAAGCGGTTGAAAATCACAACCCCGAAGTGATCGTGATCGATGAGATAGGCCGCGAACTTGAAGCACAGGCAGCCCGAACCATCGCTGAGCGAGGCGTGCAGTTGATCGGCACAGCCCATGGAAAAACCCTTGAAAATCTGCTTCTCAATCCGACACTCAGCGACCTGGTCGGCGGTATTGAGGCAGTCACTCTTTCAGACGAAGAAGCCCGCCGCCGCGGGACCCAGAAGACAGTCCTTGAACGCAGAGCCCCGCCAACTTTTGATGTCCTGGTCGAGATCCAATCCAGGGATGAGTTTGCGATCCATGCAGATATTACAGAATCGGTAGATACTTTTTTACGCGGTTATCCCCTGCCTGCTGAATTAAGAATTCGTGATGCAGATGGCAAGGTCCGCATAGAAAAGGCCAAACCAGTGATTTCGAGCATGGGGCAGATGAATGATCATGGACGTTCAGCACCGCATACCGTTGGATTTGAATTTACTCCGCCGCAGGCCAGGCCAAAAACAAATGGATTGCCCCTGCCGGTAAATCCGAAAGAACCCGAACCCGCTTCTGATGCATCCATTCGCAGCCCGCTCAAAGCAGTCCGGATTTATCCATACGGGGTTGCCCGCAACCGCCTGATGCAGTCAGCCAAGAGGATTGGTGTTCCTGCTGTCGTTGCCCGCACCATCGACGACGCTGACGCATTGATCACCCTAAAATCGTATTACCGCGATCACCTGGCCGCGATTGTGGAAGCCGAGCAGCGTGGTATGCCTATTTACGTTCTGCGGGCCAATTCAGTCAGCCAGATTGAGCAGTTCTTAAGCGACCTGTTCAGCATTTCTAACGGTGAGGCTATCCTGCCGCACGACCAAAATGATGAAGTCAAGATCGAAACCCAGGCTGCCATTAATGCAGTCATGAACGGTGAACGCTTTGTTGATTTGCCGCCTGCCAGTCCGCTTGTCCGCCGTATTCAACATGAACTGGCTCGCGATGCAAATCTTGTCTCACATTCCTACGGTAAAGAACCACGGCGTTATGTCAGAATTTTCAGAGACTGAAAACAGCCTGGTAAACAATTAGCAGATTCAAACCCTCATGGTTCTAAAATATTTTCGGACAATAAAAATTTTCAGGGAATTTCATGTTCATTACTCTCGAAGGACCGGAAGGTTCAGGTAAGACCAGTCACATAAAACCTTTAGCTGATTGGTTGTCTCAACAGGGAAAACTTGTCTATACAACAAGAGAGCCAGGTGGAACCTCGATCGGTGAGCAGATCCGGCATGTGATCCATGATCTCGGGAATACCGAAATGGTTCCCAGGACCGAGGCTCTTTTGTACCAGGCTGCCCGGGCACAGATCGTTGAGGAAGTCCTTCGTCCCAGGCTCGAGTTTGGCCAGGTTGTTTTATGTGACCGTTATTTTGATTCAACCCTTGCCTACCAGGGGTATGGTCACCAGGTCATTCCGCTTGACGAACTTCGCCAGGTGATTCGGTTTGCCACACGCGGTCTCACGCCTGACTTGACAATCCTCCTGGATCTGGATGTGGAAGTTGGATTGTCCCGAAAAGGAAAACAGGATGAATGGAACCGGCTGGATGCCTACACCGTCGATTTTCATCAGCGTGTTCGCAAGGGGTACCATGAATTGATCCGCCTTGAGCCTGCCCGCTGGGTCACCGTTGATGCCGGGCTTCCATGGGATATTGTTCAGGCTCAATTGAGGGTTGTGATACAGGAAAGACTGGCGGCCTTTTCTGGAGTGTGAATTTACCTATGCCAATGAATTTACATTTATTTTCAACTCCCGGTGAGCGGGATATTCAATATATTGTGGATGCAAGTAAGCCATACCTTGTTGGTAAGGATGAGCCGCTCGCAGCTTATTTACCCATGGCAAGCCTCGATGAAAACTGGCTGGAATTCACTACACGGTCATTTAAAGGTCTGGCTCAGGTGGCAGCACTCAATACCGAAACGATGACATTTTCGGAAATGGAGTCGATCGTCCGCCGGGCACATGTGATCTATATCCCGGGTGGAAATACCTATCTGCTGGCACACCGTCTGCATGTCAGCCGCTGGCTGCCATACCTACAGAAAAAGATTCGGTCCGGACTGCCTCTTGTTGCTTTTAGTGCTGGTTCAGTGTTGTGCGGGCCGAACATCATTACATCCCGTGATATGAATATGATCGAGACAAATACATTTTCCGGGCTGCACCTGCTGCCATTTAATATTCATGTTCATTATGAGGACAGTGCAGAAAGAGATGATTGGCTGGGAGATTTTCATGTTTTCCAATCAAATCCCATTCTTCTCCTTTCAGATGGCGCTTACCTGCATGTTGAAAATAAAAAGGTGGTCCTGGTAAGGGGAGAGGCATGGATCCTGCGCCGCGGCAGTGAAAAAGAAAAAATTGAATTAAAGCAGGATATATTGTTATAAAAAATTAAAGTACTATAATAAAGATAATAATTATCCACAAACAAAGGAGACAAAATGCGTCAGGCAAAGATTTTTATTTGTATTTCAGCATTAATAGCAGCCTCATTGGCTTGTAATGCCGTGACTGGGATCAGAATTGCACAAACAGAACTACCAGCTATGATGACCTCTGCTCCCACTCTTATGGCACCCCTGGAAACCGCAGCTGCTGAATTAACCCCCTCTGCTTCCGGTAACCAATCTGCTTCAGCGGGTGGACTCGGTATCAAACTGGATGATGTAAAAACAGTACTGGAAGGTTCGCAGCAATTTATTCTTTCTGATGGTACAGTTGATGGCAAACAGGCTGTCATTGCATCTCTTTCAGAAACAGCAGCCACAACCATCCCCGGTTTATCTAGTGATTTTTCAGCTGCATTTATTGGTGATCCGCAGAACCTGGAAGAGATAAAGATCACAATTCCTGCCACCAATGATAAGGATTCTATTAAAGCCGGGATGAGTGTTATGACCCTTTTCTTTTCCACCATTCTCCCGCCGGATATTTTGATTAAATTCCTGTCATGGATTGCTAAGAATATTTCACAGATCGATGTCGGCAGCTCGCAGGAATTGACCGAGAGAAATTTTCATTTCATCCTGACACGCCCTGAATCTTCGGTGATCCTGGATATTATCCCCGCCCAATAATTGATAAATGTAAAAAAGGACAGCCAGTGCTGTCCTTTTTTATTTAATCATCGAAGGATAGATCTGATCCGCCCATCCCGCCGCCGGAGTCATCTCCAAGGTCAGGGATGGCATTTGTGATCTCATCCGGGCTCTGACCGGCTTCAAGCCTGTCGACAACCTCGTCAAATTCCGGCGGCAGTTCCTCTCCCATTTCAGAACCCATTTTCCGCATCATCTGACCAAGCGCTTTGGGGTCATCGTCAATATTCCCCAGCATGGATGGATCAGACATTTGTTCCATGCGGGCCTCATCGCTTTTAAGCACCCTCACACGGGGAGCACGCCGTTTAACTTCTGCACTGCCGCAGTGTGAACAAATAACAGGTTTTGTCCCGTATTCAGCATAAGTCATAAAAATGTCAAATCGTTTTCGGCAGGTATTGCAGGTGTAATCGTAGGTAGGCATAAATATATTTTACCTGAGTTGATGAAAAGAAAGAACTGGATGAAAAAAAATTTAATGTGCGAATCTTTGGAAAAACTATTAGAAAACAAACAATTTTATCAAGAATCTTGAGTTTGAATTTTTTTACAATGATTTAATAAATACTTCACCCCTGGAAATTAATTCTGCATAATCTTGCGGTTCTTCAAGACTGTTGATCATGGATTGCGTTTTGTCTCTTAAAACCTGCCGTGCCCCGGGTTGACCTTCAGACTGCCATTTTTCCATTGTCCAGCGCGGGTATATCGGGCTGTTGTAATACCCTGTTTTGTAGTTTTTAACGGTTGATGGCGCTCCCAGGAAACTACCGCCGGGTCCGATCCTGGAAATTTCGTTTAAAACAGCCTGTGTTTCATCCAGCTGAAAGCCGTTTGCCAGCCTGAGGGCCTGTTCGATGATCTCATGTCCGTGGACGATGGTGCAGGGAGAAATGGTTTTCGATCCGTGGCTGTCTCCAATAAACGGAGCTAATCCGCCCTTGGTCAGCGCAAAAGTCAGCGTATTCATCCAGTACGAATCTGCTGCGATCAGATCCATCCCCCAGCCGGTTCCCGATAATGATGCACCGGTGTGTGGCAGTTTGTAAAAGGCCATCATTTCAGCACAGGCTATGTTTAATAACACGCTCTGCGGGTCATAAAAATTCAACATTGTTTTCATATCGAAATACGCTGGCAGCATACCAAGCGACACCGGTGTTCCGGGTTTGATGACCTGGCTGATTGTCAATCCGGCCAAAAGTTCGGCTAATAATAGCGATAACGAACCAGCCGGCGTGAAAGGCGTTGTTGCACCGATCATGCTGTAATTGGAAAAAATGAAGGGCAGACCTTTATCAATTGCAGCCTCCATTTTTTGCAGTGTTCCGGAGTCCATGACCAATGGAGAAACCGGGTTGAAATAAGGCAGGATATAAGGATTATTTCCCAGGTTCCCCCCCAGGTGTTCAAACATTTTTAGTAATGAAACAAAATTACCTTCATCGGAAGTCAACACAACCAGGGGTTTATTAGTGTTGGCGAACATCTCCAGGTTCCCATAAAAATCACCCAGTGACTCTGGCACATCTCTTAGGATTCCCAGGGTGGAAATGCAGTCATAATTTTTCAAACTGCTCGCCAGGCGCGTCAGGATACGCATGTGCTCCCGCGTAAATTCTAGCAGGTTATC
>CAZBRI010000030.1:5330-14002 GCA_964494055.1 uncultured Anaerolinea sp. | reverse complement strand
CAAACCAATCCATTTGATCGAATCGCCATCCAATCCCTTGCTTGGACCCCAATCAGGTGCAGCGATCATATCCACCGCTGCAGCATTTGATGGATTCAGCCGGGTCAGGATTGGTTTCAAAGCAGCCCAGTTCACCCTGACCAGGTTATCACCCAGTTTGCGCGTTCTGCTTATTGGCAGGGTTAATGGACCTCCGCCTGGACGGGGGAAGAAATTCAAACTGTTGAACGTGTATAGCTTTGATGCCCCAAGGGTGTTTGGACCTGGCAGACGGGTCCCTGGCGGGATATAGACGGTCAGTTTATCAACCTTCACCAGGTTTTCGATGGGAATCCACAGCCTTTCTTTTTGATTACGTGCCATTACCAGCATACGGCAATTTCCCGCAGGAGGACTGTCAATCGTTCCATCTTTGCCGATCACACCAAATACATGCATGACGGACGCATCGTAAAACTCACCAACCAATTTTGGCGGGTCATCATCGTTGTAAAGGGTTTTTATGTATGCCTTTTTATCAATGATCTCAGTTACTTCAACAATATTGCCGGCAAATGTTAACTGTTCCACCTGCGGCCAGGTTCCCTGGTTAAGCCATCCGCTGAATGGTTTACTCAGGAACTGGAGGGCTTTTACTGTATTGATAGAGGTCAAAAAAGCCAGCCACGCAGGGCTTAATGAGACATTCCCAACCCCGCCGTTGATCCGGATTGTTTCTGGTAAAGCAGAAAAATTTACCATAGGCCGAGGTTTATACCCGGTTGAAGCCAGCTCGGTATCATGCAGGATCCGGTAATAATTATGAGTGATAGGCGCAGTCGTATTCGTACCAAAATACTCTGCCATTTCCTGCTGCGTACCAAAGAATAGATTAACGTCAATCGGGCGCGAATTTCCCGGCAGTATAAGTGCGTCACCGCTAAACTGCCACATTTTACAAGTGCCCGGCACTGTGCCAACATTGAAAGGTTTATCCAGTTTATCCAGCCGGATCTTCAGCTCATCCCAAGTGCTTACTTTATCAAAATATGTTTTATGATCAGGGTACTGTGCCCACCAGTAATCAGTCTTTGGCCAGCTTGATAGATAGGGTAAAAACCACTGCCCGGAATAAATGATCACTTTCCAGCGTGCACTGGCGAGTGCCATAAACTTGGAAAATTCTGTTGCATATGTAGACGAAGGATAACCTGTTTTGCGGACTTCAATATCCACCGCCAGCCCGTTAACTTCTACTGGAACATGTGAAGCCAGCCATGCGTAATTGGTCGGTCCATCTACCCAGGGGTTGTAAACAAAATAGGGGAAACGCACAAAATTGACCGCTTCTGCCCATTGTTTGACAAATCCGGTGTCCATATGGTGGCCGCCGTTCATGTCATTCAACCTGATTGCCATGCCTGCCACACCGTTAGCTTTCAGGATAGCTTCGTCAACTTCCAGCTGCCCTTCCCAAACGTCCACAACCAGGCAAGTATTTGGTTTCATCCGTCCTCCGTACCGCAAAATTAGGAGATGTCTTGAACATTTCGAAATTATGCAATCGTTGAAATTTTAATTATTTCCTGGGCAACAAATATCATGCCGATATATTCAATAATAAATTGTACCCGTTTTTTCCTTTATTCGGTTAATGAACAGAAGAAAAGTTATGAAAACTGTATATTATTATCTCTATTTCTAAAAATAGCGATTTTGAAAAATATTGATCGCTTGAGCAATGACCATTTGAGTGGAGAAAATTTTAAAATTCTTCAGTCGTGGAAACCCTGGGAATTATTGATTTAGCATTTCTATGGTCTCCTTAAAATTGCACCTACAGTAAAAACAATAATTGCGGGTTATGAACCCGGAATAATTCCAACTTATAACAAAACTGCGTTTTCCTTGCTGCTAGGCGATGATAAATTACGCGCTACTATATAATGATATAATTTTTTAACTAATAGTTAGCTTATCAATTATAAAATACCGGATGGGTGTTATTTCTGTGAAAGGAATTCTGATGAAAAAAATTGGCGCGATTATCCCTTTTATCGGGATCGGTATTTTTGCAGCAGGTTTGAGCTTGTATGCTTATCTAGGTATTTATAACCGCTTCTGGGCTGATGATTGGTGTTATAACGCTGATTTTGTTCAACTTGGCTTTTGGGGAACGATGAAAGGCTATACCTTTATCACACATTTTGCCTCGAACCGATTCTCATTGACTTTTTTTACACTTCTTCTTCAATTATGGGGCGTATTCAGCGCAAAAATAACTGCCGGTCTTGTCATTTCTCTGTTTTTTTGCGCAATGTATCTTAATATTCTGGGTATCAGCCGCATTTTCAAACTCAATTGGAATTCAAAACTCATTCTGTTAACAACAACAGCAATAGTTTATTATACGATTTACCTGGCACCAAACCAATACAGGTCATTATTTTTTCGTTCTTCAGTGCTGACTTATACTGCTCCGCTATTATCATTTCTTTTTGTTTTCGGAATATTACTTTGGGAATTAAATAACGATATTCCATCACGAGCAATCCTGCTTTCAATTGGACCGCTTACCTTTATTGCCTGCGGTTTTTCAGAAAGCGGATGTGCCTATATTGGAACTGCTGTTGGAATTTTATGGCTGACTGCTTTGTTTTATCGGAATAAAGGGCAGGATTGGGCGAAGCGCATTTTTAAACCTGCCTCAATTTCATTGCTCGCTGCCATTGCTGCATTATTAATTTTAATTCTATCACCCGCAATTTCTGCAAGACATGCCGGTTACCCTGAGCCGACTAATCCAATTTTATTACCTTACCTTTCAGTTAAATTTTCCCTCGATTTCATTATTGGATCATTCAGGGGATTGCTTTTGCCGCATGCCATGTTTGCCATGCTCTTCTTTTTATTGCCTTTTTTAGAGATACAAAGACCAGGTACAACCATTTCTTTAAAGACAAGTCTTCTATCGATGGTGATCATTCTCAGCGGATTGGTATTACTCATTTCAGCGGCACAAATCCCAGCAATTTACATCGAAAAAGGTCCTCCGGCTGCAAAAGCCTTAATTTCAGCCCGTTTTTTCCAGCTTTTTTCCATCGCTGGAATTTTTTGGCTTGCCGGAAATTTTCTAGCGGCTAAGTTTAAAGAAAACTACCGTTTTTTTGCATTGATATTAATACTTGTTCCAATTCTGTATACCCTGCGTCCAATTTTTAATGCAGCAAAAGAAGTCCCGCAGTATATCGAAAGGGCCCAGGTTTGGGATTCACGTGATAAATCTATCCGCGAGGCAGTATTACAAGGGCTGGAAGAGATTAATGTTAAAGGGATAGATAGCGCTTACCTGGGCCACACACTGGATTTCAAAGAAAAAGCCACTTTTTGGACAAATGCCTGCGCCGAGACATATTATGGTATTGATAGAATTCAAGCTGTTTTACCCTGATTTTCTTAAAAAATTGCCGGGATACCATCCATATTAACATTTGATTACTGCATGTAGTATTTCTGAGAATAAGGATCATGAATACGCTTCATGCAATATCATATGAATTCTTAATGTTTTGATCGGTAAGCTTGGATAAAATTCTTTTCGGGAGCAGCTAAATGACAACTTTCGTTCTGGTACACGGCGCCTGGCATGATGGAACGGCATGGAATCCGGTGATCAAACATTTAGAAAGTAAAGGACACAGTGCTTACAACCCAACCGCTGCCGGTCATGGAAAAGGGGTAAATAAGAGAGTCAATCACGCTCAAAGCACACAATCGCTCGTCGATTTTATCGAACAGAATAACCTCTCAGACATCGTGCTGCTCGGTCACAGTTATGGCGGAACGCTTATCTCCAAAGTAGTGGAGCAGGTCCCTTCCAGGATCAAACGGCTTATCTTTTGGAATGCATTCGTCCTGAACGACGGCGAAAGCTTGAATGACAATGCACCGGCTCATTATCGCGCTCTTTTTGACCCAATGGCTGAAACGTCACCTGACAATTCTGTGATGCTGCCTTTTCCGATTTGGCGTGAGGCTTTTATCAACGACGGAGACCTGGATATGGCGAAGTGGAGTTATGAGCAATTATCCCCTGAGCCCTACCAATTTAATGAAAAACTGGACCTGAAGAAATTCTACGAAATTATCCGGTCCGGGAAGGTGGCCTGCAGTTACCTTAACTGTTCAGAGGATACAGCTTTGCCGCAGGGTGAATGGTGCTGGCACCCCAGGATGTCTAACCGGCTGGGGTTGTTTCGTCTCGTTCAAATGCCTGGCAGTCACGAGGTCATTTTTACTAATCCAATTGGACTGGCTGAAAAGATCCTGGAAGCTGGCCGGGATTAGGCAGCTCTCTTTAGGGTAAAACCACAGGTATAATTTTCAGCTGCAATGCTGATTATCTTCAAGGAATTTTTTTTACTTCCTGGAATCTATTTTCATCGAAAACCCGGTTTGTCTGAATATAACCAATTTTTCAAACCAGAACAATTTAAGGTGCAATTTTCATTTTGGTCAATAACAATTCACATGTAAAAGCAGACGATGTTAGACTCTCAACCAGATTTAGTTTAAACCATTCCCTGCAAGTTTTAACTTTACTCTGCAGGCTGAACAATTATCCGATCCTTTCCACGATTTTTTTTCTTCTTCAATAATTTGTTCGGCTTGAAAATAATTACAATATAATGATTTTCCCACACAAATTCAGGTAAAATTATACATTGCTTATAAAAAAAACCCGTGGTAATATTATCTACAAATAGTCGACAATATATGTATTTTATAGGCTTCAGCAGCATTTTTATTTTTTTCTTGATTTGGTCTTTGCTATTGACTAATCAACTATCATTTCTGACATTTATTACTCCAGGTGGAATATTTATCTCTAAATAATCTCCCTTTTTATTAAGAAATTTTTGTGAATTTTATTCTGCCCAGCCAGATTATGTGACAGAATAATATTTAATTATGATTGCACACTGGAACCCGGGCAATGAACGAAATAGTCCAAAAAGCTGACATCTTTGAAACCAGCATTGCCTCCCTGGAAAGCGATACCGAAAAGGTAGACGCTTTAAATCAGCTTGCCTGGATGCTGCGTCGTCATGATCATGACCGCGCCCAGGAATTATGTACAAAAGCAAACAGGCTGGCTCATTCACGGGAATTCATTACTGAACCCTACTTTGAAGGCTGGGCAGAAGCGTTATCAACATCCGCATTAATTTATTATTTCAACAACAATTTGGATAAAGCGCTTGAACGGTCATTCAATGCTTTGCAGCTGATCGAAAAAACGCCAGCCAACATCACCGGTATCGATGCCCGAATAACAATCAGCCTGGTCAATCTCAGTTTAGGGGACTATGCAACGGCTTACGCTTATACCATGCCTGCCCTTCAGCTTTCTCGAAATCTTAATCTCAATGATCGAGAAGCACACTGCCTGGACACATTAGCCCTTATTTATGCCCACACCAATGATTTAAATGAAGCACTCCAGCATCACCTGGCTGCTCTTCAATTGACCAGGGAGGTAAAAGATATCGAATCTGAGGCCTTCGTGCTCAACAACCTGGCTGTTACTTTGTTTGAAATGGGAAACTTCAAAGATTCTTATCTCTCAGCCATTCAGAGCATTGAACTGATGCGCAGGCTTGAGCTGTTTTCTGATGAGATCATTGTTGCAACCAATATCACAAAAAGCCTGGTCAAGATGAAAGCATTTGAACAGGCAGAAAGTTATCTTCAATATTATGTCAATAAAGTCAACAATAACGGCATGAGCAAGCCGTATGTCGATATCATGCTCGGGATGACTCAGTTGTATTTCGAGCAAAAAAAATACTCACAGGCAGAAAATTACCTGCACCAGGCATTCCAGGTTGCCTTATCAAATAATTTTGTCACTGAAGAATTGATATGTCATCACTTGTTCAGCCAGGTTTATGAACAGCTTGGCGATCTGCCGAAGACTGTTTCCCACAATAAATTGTATTTCGAGCTGAGGGAAGAAACAAACCGCCAGATTTCTTTGCGCAAGATCGTGATTTTGAATTCTTCGCACAATATTGAACTCGCCAGGCAGGAAGCCGCGATGGTCAACGCTCGCGAGGGCGAGCTTCTTTATGAGATCGATGAACGCCGGCGGGTTGAAAAACTGCTCGAAGAGCTATCCATTCATGACCCGCTCACCAACCTATTCAATTCCAGGTATTTTTACCTGTTAGCACTGTCCGAAATTGAACGTTCGGCCAGGTACACACACCCGTTGACCCTCATTGTGATCGACATAGATGACCTGAACGCTATCAATGAAAAACATGGTTATATCAATGGCGACAAGGTCATCAAGGGCATCGCCTTAATCCTTAAGCAATCCTTGAGAAATTCTGATATTCTTTGCCGCCATGGAGGCGATGAGTTTGCCATCCTGCTGGCTGAAACACCGGCGGAACAGGCAATGCAGGTTGCAGAGAGATTGAGAAATTCAATCCGGGAAGCAACCTTTGGATCCGAACAGTTAATATTTTCTGTTACAGCATGCATCGGATTGGTTGATATCAAGATCGATAAATCGATGGATAATATGACTAACTTTGACTTTGCATATAATAAAGTCAAAAATTCGATTTTGTCTGCTCAACAAAATGGTTCAGACCGCATCATAACTGC
The DNA here is from genome assembly GCA_964494055.1 of uncultured Anaerolinea sp. Lineage (GTDB taxonomy): Bacteria > Chloroflexota > Anaerolineae > Anaerolineales > Villigracilaceae > UBA5195. The sequence goes on along the minus strand of CAZBRI010000030.1, from coordinate 7,345 downwards.
CTGATGTTTTAAATAAAGTATCAGGGGTAAATAACTGGTGCTCTGGCCAACCAGTACATGTACGTTCAATTTTCACACTTTACTATTCTAGTTGAAATAGAAATATGAACACCCCATGCTTGGATTATTAAATATTAATTGGGAAAGGATTTTGTCAACAGGTGCTTCTTGACCTTGTCAGTCAAATCAAGCAGGTGTTAAGTCCTGGAACACCGTGTTAAAAATAGAAAATCGCCGAGCCATTCGGCTTACAGCGATTTTCTATTTTCTTGCTGGATAATCTATAAATTTACATTTATATCTCATGACCAAACAGCTTGATTGATCAAGCTAAAATCGCATTATTATTCCCTAATCAAATCAGCTGTGCACCGGCATCTTCCGGGTTCATCCCTTTGGACCAGCGTGTATCATTATCGTATTTTGCCTGGCTTAAAATAGCACCGGACAGATTTGCACCGAATAGATCTGCGCCAGACAGATCTGCACCCAACAAGTTGGCATCACGCAGGTCTGCATAACTCAGGTTTGCTTTTTTCAATGAAGCAAATATCAGTTTTGAACCTTTGAGATATGCGTTGCTGAGATCAGCACTGGCAAGGTTTGCATTGTTTAAATCCACCAGCTCCAGCTTGGCATCTGACAACCTGGCAAACTGCAGGTTTGCGCCATTCATGATCACCCCGCACATGTTTGCAAAACTCAAATTGGCGTATGAAAAATTACACCAGCTTAAAATCGAATTTCGCATGTCAGAGTAATCAAGTTTTGCGTATGAAAGATCATAGCCCGTCATGTTACGATCGCTCAGGATGGCGGCGATTAAATCATATTCCTTCAATGGAGAAAGACCGGGTTTTGAAATTTTATTCAGGATCTCATCTACTGTCAGCTCAGCCATAAAACACCACACTTCCCATCGTTAATTTACTTTTAAAAATGTAAGAATATATAGATTTATTTTATCCCAAAAAATATCAAATCCTTTTTTTTATGACAATCATATGATTTATATCCAATCATTTTTGAGTGCAATAAGGATTACCTGGCACCTGTCATATCCAGCCCGAGCTGGGTGCACATATTCTGTACTTTTGCAACGATATCATCCGGAGGAATATTAGCCGGATCATGAAATACCATGGAGACAGTTTCGCCGGCTGGTATGGACCGCAGCATCTTTTGCAGCCCGGTTAACCCCCGCAGCGTGGCGGCAGGCGCATGAATTTCTGCATCGGTCTTCTGACGGTTGGTACCTATCAAAACAGAAAAATACCATTCACCATTTTCCTGCCAGCTGTACAATTCGAATCCTTTCATGGATTTTTCACCCGGTTTTGGTATTAAATTTTCGACATCAGCACTTCCCTGTGCGGCCGGGGCAGCCGGGCTGGCATTTGCCTGGCACGCGCTTGCTAAAATAAAGAGGCACATCATCAATATCAGCGAAATTTTCTTTATCATTTTCTGATCCTGTCATTATTTTTTCCTTAATTATAACCTGCCAAATTATCGATTTTTTAACTCAATTAGCGTTTTTAATGTATAGATTGAATAATAATCCCGGTTATGCTACGATTGCATCAGAAAGTGGTCCGATCCCTTTTATCTGGCTGGTGTTTTAAAAGCCTTGCCTGCAGAAAAAATTTCTGCATATTTTTACTAAATATTTTTATTGATATGGAATAAATGAATTACCCAGACATGCTGAATAAAAAACTGCTCATTCGCTATATAACACGGGAAATATTCGGGCTGGCTGGTATGGGCACAGCGCTTTTTTGGTCAGCAGGCAGCCTGACCTGGCTTCCCGCCTGGGGGGAAGTGCTGGTCAATGCAGCCTGGTTAACCGGTATGTTTTTTATCATGCTTCGCAAGCACCCTGCCCTGCTTGCTTACCGCCTCGGTCCGAAAAAAGGAGGCGCAGGCTGGGATACATTAATTGTCAGCCTGATGGGCCTGGCACAGCTCGCCCGCTGCATCATTGCCGGCCTGGATTTCCGGTACAGCTGGAC
>CAZBRI010000030.1:0-5320 GCA_964494055.1 uncultured Anaerolinea sp. | reverse complement strand
ATAATCGGGGCTGGCGGGTATCTTTTATTGCTGTATGCAGTTTATGCCAATCCTTTCTTTTCCCAGGTATACCGGGTTCAAAAAGAACGTGAACACCACGTGATTGACAGCGGCCCATACCGGTTCGTCCGCCATCCAGGATACCTGGGAGCTCTGATTTACGAAGCATCTCTTCCACTACTTTTTGCTTCACGAATCGTTATAGTGCCCTGCATCATTTTCTGCCTGATAGTAATCATCAGAACTGCCATCGAAGACCGGTCACTTCAAAAAGAGTTGCCAGGTTACACGCAGTATTCTGACAAGGTTCATTTCAGGCTGATTCCAGGTTTATGGTAAACAAAATAATGCATAGGAAATTATCCGTATTTCTCACAATTATGAGTTTCATTATTGCGTCATGTGCAACCCCAGCAAACCGGTCTGACATACTTCCAACGACTGCACTTAAGCCAACAGTAACATCATCCACGCCAGCTACTTCGCCGGTTCCGTTTCCAACAATCACGCCTCTCTCCATCAATATTTCATCCATCATCGATAAAAATACCCCTCAAACGGTACATTTCAGCAGCCGGGTTTCAGGCGGCACCCCGCCGTATTCACTAAGCTGGGATTTTGATGACAGAGACGGGATACAGATCGATAAGCTTCAGGCCGATCCAGGCTGGGTTTATGGATCAGCGGGGGAATATACGGCATCAGTCCAGGTCAGAGATAGTGCCGGTCAAAAAGCAGCCGGGTCAGTCAAAATCAACATACCACAGCATGGCTATAAGCCGACGGCTGAGGTGCGTTTAAATAACGTGCATGGTACGGCATCCAAACCAATCATTATCGAAAACCTGGACCTGTCTCCAGCGAAAAATAATGGCATCTCACTCATTAATTGTTCCTATATCATCATCCGCAATAACCACATTCATGACATACAGAAGGACGAAATCAATAACGGTACGCATGGGCTGGGGATTTATGTACAGGATTCTTCACACATCGAGATAGCCGGCAACCTGGTGGAAAATAACACCCGCGGGATTTGGGCGAATGCAACACCCGGGTCGCCGCCGATTGAGGAAATTCATATTCATGATAACCTTGTCAAAGGATCCCGCCTCGATTACGGGATTCACGTCACAACCGGTGTCAATATTGAGCTGGATAACAATTTGGTGCTCGATAACGGGGATAAAACCTATTTTGACCGGCACCGTATCAGCGGCATCATTGCCTGGAATTCAACCCATGTCAGCATTCACGATAATTATTCTGCAGGCTCAAGCAGTGACGGGATAGGAATTGCAACATCGATTGAATACCGAAAGGCGAACCCGGAATTTTCGAGCAGTGATATTTCTGTTTACCGGAACACATCAAAGGATAATAGCGAGCAAGGGATCTGGCTGAATATCGTAAAGAATGGAAACATCCATGATAATTACATCACGGGTAATCATAATGAGGCTGAAGCGCTGGGAAGCAGCGGAATAATGATGGAAGGTGAAGTTGATCATATGGATATTTACCAAAATATCCTGGTTGATAATGAAGTATCTGAGATAAATATCAATTCATCCTCAGATAACACCATTCATGATAACTACATCCGCTCAACGACCGCGGGCTGGGCTGGAATCTGGATCAACCAATTTAAACAGGACTATTTCAGGGAGGAAATCCCTGCACATAATATTATCCGCAGCAATATTTTTGAACACTGCAGCCTGGGGATTGCCCTGTCTGCCGGTGCCGGAACGACAATAGCTAATAATATTTTCTATGCCAACGGTGGCGGTCATAACAATGCCGGCGGGATATTAATCCTGCCGGGAGTGACCGGCACCCTGATCACCCGTAACATCCTGGCTGGCCAGCATGGTACAGCTGTGATGGATCAATCTGGAACAAGCATTATTTCTTTTAACGATTTCTTTCAGAATACCAGTGATATGGCAGGGGTCCAGTCAGCTGACAGCAACTTCTATCTTGATCCGCTTTTCGTGGATATCAAATCTGGAAATTTCAGTCTGCAAAACAGCTCGCCGCTCATTTATCAGGGCAGCACACTTCCTTCAATCTGCACAGAAAAAAGCAGGGAAATCGGTCCATTCTGCAGTAAAAACGCCTTTACATTCGCTCCAATACCATAAAGATTGTATAATTGAAAGCGTTAATCATTCCAAAAAGTCTTCTAAAATTGGATAAGACTTAACTTCAACACATAATATTGGTAAATTAGTTTTGAACTTGCAGCCTTGTTCTCCTTTCAAAATGCTGGAGATTTGACCTGATGGATCAATTTATTTCTACCGAAACGCTGATCATCGAATTATTACTGGTAGTGGTGGTGGTAGCACTTCTAGTCCGGCGTTTGAAAGTTCCCTACACTGTAGCCCTGGTCCTGGTCGGGCTGGTCCTCACCCTGCAAAAATCAATCACCGCGGATTTGACCCCGGAATTGATCCTGACCATCTTTATCCCCCCCCTTGTCTTTGAAGCTGCACTGAATATCAACCTGGATGAGCTGAAACGCATCCTGCCGGGTGTTTTACTGCTGGTGATCCCCGGGGTGATCATCAGCACCCTGATCGTCGGCGGCATGCTAAGCTTGACGACATCTATTGCCCTGCCTGCCGCGATGGTTTTCGGTGCGCTGATCTCGGCTACTGACCCGGTGGCGGTTGTTTCCATGTTTCGCAGCCTGGGCGTCAGCAGGCGGCTGGCAGTGCTGGTGGAGAGTGAAAGCCTTCTGAATGATGGAACAGCCATCGTAGTTTTCAATCTCGCCATGGCCGCCGCCCTGACCGGTCATTTCAACCTGGTTCAAAGCATCGGTGATTTCTTCCGGGTCGCGATCGGCGGAGCTGTCATCGGCCTGGTTCTCGGCTGGATTGTCTCCCGCGTGATCTCAATGGTGGATGATTACCTGATCGAAACCACCCTCACCACCCTGCTGGCTTTTGGAGCCTACCTGATCGCCGAAAAATTTCAGGTCAGCGGTGTGCTGGCAGTGGTTGCAGCCGGCCTGATCAACGGTAATTTCGGGTCACAGGGCATGAGCCCCACCACCCGCATCGTTATCAATAATTTTTGGGAATATGTCGCCTTCCTGGCCAATTCACTCATCTTCCTGCTGATCGGGCTTAAGATCAATCTGCCTGCACTGCTGGGTGCCTGGCAGCCCGTCTTATGGGCGATAGCAGCTGTGTTTATCTCCAGGGCCTTCGTAACCTACGGCCTGGGCTGGATCCTGAGCTGGACCAGGGTAAAGATCCCGCTGAAATGGCAGCATGTCCTGAACTGGGGCGGTCTGCGCGGGGCTATCACGCTTGCCCTGGTTCTCAGCCTGCCTGCCGGCATGGGAGCTGACCGGGAATTGATGAAATTGATGGCCTTCGGGGTGGTGCTTTTTACCCTGCTGGTTCAGAGTACAACCATGGGGACCATGCTGAAGCGTCTTGAGCTGTACAGCCGCCCGCCGGAACAGCTGGAATACGAGAAGAGTCAGGCGCGCCTGACAGCCGCCCGGGCAGCCCTTTCACACATGGAACACCGTCATGCTGAAGGTTTGATCTCCACCCATGCCTGGGAAAAGCTCAAACCGGGCTTTATCGCCAGGATCGATGCCCTGATGATCGCATTCAAAGATGTCCTTAAAGCCGCACCCGGGCTGGAAGCCGAAGAGATCGATTCCGCTCACCGTGAAGCGCTCCGTGCACAGCGCAGCGCAATCCTGGGGCTGCTCCACGACGGTGTCATCTCCAGCGAAGTATACGATGAACTTGCCGCCGAAATAGACGCAGCGCTCTCTGCTGAGAGCCAGGAGAGTATGTAATACTCAATGGGAATTTTTATCTCGAAAATAAAAACAACTCCGTAAAGGGTTGTTTTTTTAATTCATCCTAAAGATCACAATTAGTCCTAATGTCTCACCTTGCATTTTTGTTAAGTGGTTGTATACTAAACAAATAAGGTAATATGACCTATATCATCCAATTTATTCGTGTTAAAAAATGGAGCAGAGATGTTAAAGAAAATTTTATCCGTAGTATTAATGATTGGCTTTTTGTTTGGCAATACACTCCCAGTCAGTGCTGCTAAACCAGACCCCAACCAGGTGGGTCCAGTTGAAGTTTCATCTGCAGTGTATTCAGATATTTCCGCGCCTGTCAGCGAATTGACAGGGCTTTCTCCTTATTCTCCAACCGACAAAACAAAATCTGAAAAACCGCTCAAAGTGCTCCCCAACATGGGTGCTGCCTTGAATAATCCGGATGGCGCGCTTCAAACCGGGCCTGCCCTGCTCGCCGGAACGACCAACGGCCTCAACTTCGCCGGCGTCGGCCAGGGTGATTATGGCTTCAGCGACCGGTATGCTCCTCCAGACACCGTCGGTGCTGTAGGCTTAACCCAATATGTTCAGTGGGTCAATGATAATTTTGCAGTCTTCGATAAAAGCACCGGAGCACTCATTTCCGGTCCAAAACCCGGCAACTCTTTTTGGGTGGGTTTTGGCGGCGGCTGTGAGACCAATAACGACGGCGACCCGGTCGTGCAGTACGACAAACTGGCCAACCGCTGGGTGATGACACAGTTCTCTGTATCCACCACCCCCTATTTACAGTGCGTGGCCGTCTCACAGACATCGGATGCCACCGGCGCTTATTACCGGTATGCCTTCAGCTACGGTACCACCCAGTTCAACGATTACCCGAAGATGGGCGTGTGGCCGGACGGGTATTATGTCACTTACAACATCTTCAATAATGCCCGCACTTTTGCCGGCAGCAAAGTATGTGCCATGGACCGCAATGCCATGTTATCCGGTCTGCCTGCCACGCAGCAGTGTTTCCAGCTCAGCACCAGTTACGGCGGCCTTCTTCCGTCTGACCTGGACGGGCTGACTGCTCCCCCGGCCGGCTCACCAAATTATTTTATGAATTTCGGCAACAACTCATTGAATATGTGGAAGTTTCATGTTGACTTTGCCAATTCCGCTAACACCACCTTCACCGGACCTGCTTCCATCGCTGTTGCTTCATTCAGCGCAGCCTGCTCCGGCGGCGGAACCTGTATCCCGCAGGGCGGCACCAGCAATAAGCTCGATTCTCTCGCCGACCGCTTGATGTACCGCCTGGCTTATCGCAACCGCGCCGGGGTGGAATCGCTGCTGGTCAACCACTCAGTGGCTTCCAGCACCAAGAAAGGCGCACCCACCAGTGTGCGCTGGTACGAGATCCGAAATCCAGCTGCTACGCCGGCAGTTTACCAGCAGGGAACATTGTCATCTGTTGACGGCATCTCCCGCTGGATGGGCAGC
>CAZBRI010000029.1:0-14167 GCA_964494055.1 uncultured Anaerolinea sp. | reverse complement strand
AGGTCGCTGCCCTGTTTGAAAACAAATCCGAGATCTTCGCTGGTCAGAAGTTCATCGAGGAATTTCATTTTTCCCTTGTTGGCGGCCATGAAACCAAGTGCTGCAGGCTGGTCGATGACAACACCGTCTACATCCTTGCTCAAAAGAGCAAGTACGGATGCATCAAAGGTATCAAAGGATTTTACGCGGGTATCACCTACAATTTCAATGGCTTTCTTTTCGTTGGTGGTACCTAATTGAGAAGCCAGTAAGGTTTCTTTGAGAGCTGCGAGTGATTTTGAATCTGTGAAACGGCTTTCATCTGCCCGGACCAGGATAACCTGTCCATAGTGCATGTATGAATCGGAGAAAGCAACTTTAAGCTTGCGTTCTTCGGTCATGGTCACGCCATCAGCGACTACATCATACTGGCCGGCGGCGGCGGCTTCAAAAATCCCATCCCATGCAGCTTCGGTCATCACCGGAACGCAGTTCAGCAGTTTACAAATTTGCTGCCATGCATCATAATCCCAGCCAGCTCCTTTGTTTGTAGCTTTGTCGATAAAGTTGAAGGGGGGATAGGCATTCTCAACTGCAACGATTACTTTTCGGCCGGCGAGGTCAGGCAGAGCGCTTGCTGATTGCGCAGCCGGGGCTGCAGGTGCCTGGGCAGCAGGTGCACAGGCTGCGACAAGGAAGGCAATTACTAAAAGACCACTTAATAATTTCAGTACTTTCATTTTATTCTTCTCCTTTAGAATGAACACAAAAATGTTTTGGCGCGTAAAATTATACATGAGAAAACAAAAAAAATTTTTCTAATTTATCGGTGGAGAGGTAGCAGAAGCAGCAATTAAAAAAGGAACTATAACAGGTTGAATTTTCTGCTGCCAGGCTTGATAAATTAATATAAAAAAAACAGGGAATATGAAATGCAGATAAAATTAGCTTATGGAAAAGAAGGGTTACCCCTTGAAGTCGATCGAACCTGGAATGCTCAGGTTGTTCAACCAAAATTTTTGCCTGGATTACCTGATCCCAAAATCGCACTTCTGGATGCATTGAGATCTCCGATAGCATCGATTCCGTTAAGACAATTAGCTTCTCCTGATGACCGTGTGGGAATTATCATTAATGATAAAACCCGTGCCACGCCGACGAAAATAATTTTAGAAGCTATTTTGGCAGAACTCTCATTTATGCGCAGCGAAAATATTATTATTTTTATTGCACTGGGAACGCATCAAACAAGCAGCTTAATTGAACTGAAGGAACTTGTCGGCGAAACTATTTATAACGCCTACAGGATAGTACAAAACAATTCATTTGACCGGGAAACACAGGTTCTCATCGGGAAATCCAGTTTTGGAAATGAGATCTGGCTAAATCGTGAATTGATGGATTGCTCCCTGAAAATATTAACAGGTTTTATTGAGCCGCACTTATTTGCTGGCTTTTCTGGGGGCGGGAAAGCCATAATGCCAGGGATGGCGGGTCTGCAGACCATACTCGGAAATCACAGCCCTAAAAATATTTCCAATATAAATGCCGTTTTTGGTGTCACCAGGGGAAACCCGATCTGGGAAGAGATTTTTGAGATCTCTCAAAAAACAGGTAAAAACTTCCTGGTAAATGTTGCCTTGAATAAACATAAAGCAATTACCGGTGTTTTTGCAGGTGACCTGGAGCATGCGCATGCACAGGGCTGTAAATTTGTTAAGGAAACAGCCATGTCTGCTGTTGATGATCGATTTGATATTGTTGTCACAACTAATTCTGGTTACCCGCTGGATTTAAATTTATACCAATCAGTAAAAGGTTTGTCCGCGGCGGCTCCTGTCACAAAAAAAGGCGGTTCCATTATCCTGGTTTCAGAATGTTCAGAAGGTATTCCTGAGCATGGGATGTATGGAAGCTTGCTTAAAAGAACCGGAAATCCGCAGGCGATGCTGGACCTGATTCTTCAACCGGGTTTCCAGGAACAGGATATGTGGCAGGCACAAATTCAAGCACAAATTCAGCTGGGCTGCGATGTATATGTGCACAGCCGCGGATTGAGTGATGATCAAATTCGAAGTGCCATGTTGATCCCAGCAAGATCAGTTGAAGAAACGATCAATAGACTCGTCGGCCGATATGGGACAGATGCCCGGATATGTATTCTCCCTGAAGGTCCGGTAACGATTCCTTATTTATCGAAAAATCAACTTTAGGAATCAAATCCCAGGTCCAGCATATCTAAAATTTTAAGCCACAGATTCCTTTTGCCCTGGTTTTGATCTGCCTGGTCGAGGGAATATCGAGTCAAATTGATGATCGGGAAACGGAAAGGCTCAGGCGGGAAGGGGACAGGTTTATTTTTAACCATTTCCAGCTCAGTCCGCTTAGTTTTTTTCCCATCCAATAGATCAAGCATCACATTTGCACCAAAACGGGCTGCCCCTACGCCAAGACCGGTGAAACCAAGGCAGTAAACTGTTTTTCCATTATGTGCTGAATCCCAAAAAGAACAAAAACGTGAGCAGGTGTCAATTGCACCTCCCCATGCATGTGTAAACTTTACCCCCTCAAGTTGTGGAAAAGTCTCAAAAAAATGTTCAGCGAGACGTTCGAAGGTTTCCTGATTTTTTTCAAAATCTGTCCCAAAACCATTATTTTTATAATATACAGCATCATAACCGCCCCATAGTATTCTTCCATCAACGGTGATGCGGTAGTAATGAAATTGGTTTGCACCATCTGCAAGTCCCTGCCTGTCAAGCCAACCGATCGAATCTCGTTGTGAGGTGTTCAGCGGCTCAGTCATAAGTGCATAATCATAAACAGGTACAACATAATGCCGGATTCTGTTCAGGAGAGGCGGGAAGGCGTTTGTTGCCAATGCTGTTTTCCTGGCAGTGATTTTTCCGTTGGCTGTTATTACGGTGATTTCATCATTTTTATCGGTAATTTTCAGCGCATGGGTGTTCTCGTAAAGCCTCACTCCTAATTCCAGGCAGGCTCTTTTTAAGCCCCATGCAAGACGGGCTGGATTGACCATGGCAACGTAAGGGTTCAGTAATGCTCCAAGGTAAGTTGGGGATTTTACAATTTTTGCAAGTTCTTCTTTTTCTATCCAGGTGAATTTTCCACCATAAATACTGGTTTTTGCTGGAATTTCCCGCATCTCATCAACCTGGTATGGTTCAATTGCTGCCGTTATTTCGCCGGAACGGATGAAATCACAATCAATATTGAATAGTTGTATTGTGTTTTCGATCTCATTCAGATTTTCATACCCCATCTTTAGAAGAGTTTCAATCTCAGACGGCCAGTGTTTATAACCATTTTCAAAACCATGGGTCAGGGAAGCAGCCATAAAACCGCCATTCCGGCCGCTTGCACCCGTGCCGCATTCATTGCCTTCGATTAAAACAACCTCCCGCCTGGGTTCGGCCTGTTTTGCCAATAATGCAGTCCATAAGCCGGTAAACCCGCCGCCAATGATCAATAGATCAGTTTGTATATCAGCAGTTAGAGGATTTTGCGGTTCCGGCCTCGCAGAATCATCCAGCCAGTAAGGGAAGTTTTTAATTTCTTTCAGTGAGTCAATTGATCGAAGTTTTGCAGACCTGGCAAAAGTCATGGTTTTCCCTTATAAGAAAGAATATTTTTACTGCAGTATTGGTGTTTACATGATCTTGTATCGGCTTGATAATAAAATTAATGGGTGGATTTCAAAAATTCTGCCAGGAATTTCCAAACGCGTTCTACAGATGGAATATACATTCGTTCTGTGGGTGAGTGCGGGTTCTCAATCGTGACCCCCAGCGAGATAATTTCCATTCCAGGATAAATGGAACCTATTGTGCCGCATTCCAGCCCCGCGTGAATGGCTTTAATTCCGGGTTCAATTCCAAAGAGATTTTTATATGTCTTTATGCTTCTTTTAAGCAGCCCTGAATTCATATCAGGCTGCCAGCCCGGATACGGTGTTGAATTATTCACAACAGCACCCGCCAGGTGACCTATGGCAGTTATCCTGCTCGTGAGTTCTTCCATACTGCTCATCACTGAGCTGCGCTGGCTGGTGAGTATTTTTAGGCCAGTTTGGTCAAGGTCAATATTGGCGAGATTGTTGGATGTTTCCACGAATCCTTCAACGTTGGCAGACATTTTTGAAACACCATGCGGTAATGCCATTAGAAGGTTGATTACTGCTTGGGTATCTTTCACACTTATCGTAAGACCTGCATCTGCCGGAGAAAGCACAACTGAGATTGCCTGCTCGACCGGATCATATTCCTGGGAAAAAGTCATTTCTAATTCACGAACTGCATTTTTTACTGCAATTTCCTGAGCAGGATCATATCCAAATGTACAGACAGCTTCACGGGAGATGGCGTTATGTGCTGTTCCACCGTGCAGCTTCATCAAGGTGATCGGGGTGGTCTCTTGAAGGCGGGAAAGCACCCGGGCAATCAACTGATTTGCACTGCCGTAATGCTTGTTAATATCGATTCCTGAATGCCCGCCGCGCAGACCACTGACTTTAAGGAAGCAGGCGGAGGGATAGATGGGTTTTTGATAATTCACCGGCAGATAAATATTGCTGCTCTGTCCACCCGCACAGCCGATTACAAATGTTCCTTCGTCTTCTGAATCCAGGTTGACAAGTATTTTTCCTGTGATAAAACCCGGTTTCAGAAGGTTGGCACCTCCAAGACCAACTTCCTCCTCGACAGTAAAAAGCAATTCGAGTGTCGGGTGCAGCACTGACGGATCTCTGGCGATAGCCAGGGTCAAAGCGATTGCAATACCATTATCTGCCCCGAGAGTTGTTCGATCAGCATGCATCCAATCACCATCGACAATACATTGGATGGCATCTTCCAGGAAATCATGGTTGGAATCGGATGTCTTCTCGCAAACCATATCCATATGACCCTGGAGAACAACAACTGGGGCGGTTTCATACCCCGGGGAAGCAGGGATTGTGATGAGGAGGTTGCCAGCTTCATCAACCTTTGACTGGTAATGATATTCTTTTGCCAGCGTCTGAAGCCAATCTGATAAAAGTGACTCCCTGCCGCTGCCGCGAGGAATGGATGAAATTCTTTCGAATATGGTCAAAACATGCTGAGCAGCTTCCATTTCAACCTTCCTTATTTAATAGTTTTTCTAATTCTTCACGCAGCACCTGCGGATTTGCTTTTCCTCCCGCGCTGCGCATGACCTGTCCAAATAAGAAATTAACGACCGTGGTTTTGCCTGCCCTGTAACTGGCTGTTTCGTTTGGATACTGCTGTAAGCAATCAATGATCAACCGGGTGATGAAATCAAGGTCTGAAACCTGTGTCAAACCACCGGCTGATACGATCTCTTCTGCCGTTTTTCCGGATAAAAACATTTCTGAAAGCACGGCTTTGGCAGTATTTTGATTGATCTTTCCGGAAGAAATCATGGAAAGCAGGTTTGATAATGCTGCCGGAGATATTGAAAGTTCATAAAAACTGATATTTTTTCCGCTCATCAAAGAGGTTAATTCACCTGTCACCCAGGCATAGACGGTGCGGATATTAGCCTCAGGATTTATTTTTAGAACTGATTCAAAATAATCACCCGGTGATTGTTCCAGTGCAAGCTGCCAGGCTTCGGAAAGGGATAAACCGAATTGTTGGCAGTAACGTTGACTCCGTGTCCACGGTAATTCAGGCAGCATTTTCCGTACATCAGCGATCCATTGATCGCTGATCAAAAGTGGGGGCAGGTCAGGTTCGGGGAAATACCTGTAATCATGAGCGTCTTCTTTTGAACGCTGACTGAAAGTAACCTGTTTTGTTTCATCCCAGCCTACCGTTTCCTGCAGTACTTTTTCGCCAGCTTCGATGAGGTTGATCTGTCGATTGATCTCATAAGCAACACCCCGCTCAAGTGCGCGGAAGGAGTTTAAATTCTTGATTTCTACCTTCGTGCCTAACTCTTCGACCCCGATCTTCCGAACCGATATGTTCGGTTCAATGCGCATGACACCTTTTTCAAGATCCCCGCTGTTGACCCCCAGGTACCTGACCAGGGCTCGCAAATATTCAGCATAAGTCCGAACTTCAAGAGCAGAATGGAAATCAGGCTCGGTAACAATTTCGAGCAGTGGTACACCAGCCCGGTTCAGGTCCACCAGTGAAGCAGACGTTTCGCCGCTTCCCACATGGGTTAATTTGCCGGTATCTTCCTCAAAATGGACCCGCCGGATGCGTATTGTCTTTTCGCCCGCACTTGTGTATAAAATGATTTTTCCATTTTCTGCCAGGGGTTGTTCATACTGGGTGATCTGATAACCCTTTGGCAGGTCAGGATAAAAATAATTTTTCCTGGCAAATATGCTTGTATTAGCGATTGTACAATCCAGGGCGGCAGCCACGCGAAGACCGTATTCAATGGCCTTTTTATTGATCACCGGCAAAGTGCCGGGATGACCGGCACAGGTTGGACAAACGGCTGAATTGGGCTCGGCTGTGGTCAGGTCAACAACCGGGCAGGAACAAAACATTTTTGAATTGGTCAACATTTCTACGTGAACTTCAAGCCCTATAACGGGTTCGTACTGTGTATTGCCCATGGAATGTTTCCAATCTGGTGGATTAATGTGATGAATTGTGAAGAAATATATTTACAGGTAATTTGCTGAGCGTTTTTCAAAAAAAGCCGCAACACCCTCTTTATGTTCGGAGCGTTTGCCAGCAATTTCCTGAATATAACTTTCATATTCTAAGGCATTTTGCAAATTGGGGAGAACTGAATTGTTATACACTCGCTTCGCTAATCCAAAGGCACCGGTCGGACCTTTCGCCAACAAACTGGCGAGTTCAAATGCTGAAGAAAGCAATCCATCAGAAGTAGTCAGCCGGTTGACCAATCCCCATTCGCGGGCTTTTTCAACTGAGATTGTTTCATTGGTAAATGTAAATTCCAGCGCTCTTCCAAGGCCGATGATGGCAGGCAGCAGCATGGATACTCCGCAATCCGGTGCCAGGCCGATACCGCTAAAACCCACGACGAAACGGGCATTTTCAGATGCGATACGCAGGTCGCAAGCCAGGGCAATACCCAGCGATGCTCCCGCACAGGGTCCATTAATGGCTGCTATCACAGGTTTTTCTATATTGCGGATCTGTAATACCAACGGGTTGTAGGTTTGAATGAGGTGCTGTCGATATGACAATTCAATATCAGCAGATCGAAATTCTTCCAGGTCCTGGCCGGCACCAAATATTTTCCCCGCACCGGTCAAAATTATTGCCCGGACTTGAGAATCACGTCCCGCTTTTATAAACTCTTTCTGAAGATCGGTTAACAATCCATGGTTATAAGCATTGGCCTTTGGGCGGTCAATAATTAGAGTCAGGATGTTATCTTTAAGTTCGGTATGCAGGCATTCCATAGTTTTATTGATGAATAGACGGTCTGTTTACTCAAGAAGATCAAAATCATCATCAGGCGAATCGTCATCCGGATTGATTTCAATATCCATATTGTCACGTTCTATATGAAGCCACAGCAGCAATATCTGTCCGTCATCCGTTTCAACTGAGCGGGCAGCAAGTATGGGAGCAGTGGCTTCCAGGCCTGTTTCATCACGGTAATGTAATTTTATCGGCTGCTGCTGTTTCCATCTGCGATAACATCGCTGAACCAGGTCAGGACCGTTAAAAGTTCGCAGCCTGGTCAGGGCAGTCATCGAAAATTGACGGGTTTCATTTAAACCGAGAGCCCAGCCATCTTGAACCGGTTCAAATACCGGTGTAGGTCCTTCTATAATAGTTATCTTGTCATCCATAATATTTTTCCTGTAAATATACGAAAATAATACCATAAAAGGAAAGAGGCAGTAAATAAAGAAGATTGTGTTGAACCCTGATACAGTCAAATAAATTTTGACCGCCCTGTGTTAATTCATCGAATTTTCTAGCTGAATTCTTAAATAAAATTCAGGGTAATCACCAATTTTTACTCACGGGAATTCGACAGAAATTATTTGTAAGCTAACTTCATTTACAGTAACTAACTCCTGTATCTTAAAATAAGCAGCAATAAAAATGTTGTCACCTTTTGTTTTAGATTGTATCAATTTTGTGGATGAAAACGGAATAGGAATCACGGCTTCGAGTTTAAAAAATCCCTTTGTGAAAATTACCACCTTTATTATCCATATGATATACTTCGCGCAATCTTTAAAAACCCCACAATGGGAGTAATTTTTATGCTGCTTGAATATGTAGCTATTGCCATTTTTATAGCCCTGACAACGCTTGTTGGTGTTATAGCGATTACCCTGGGCACGATTTTTGGGCCGCAACGGCCGGCTGGTAAAAAATCAATGCCTTACGAATCGGGCATGAACCCGATCGGCCCCGGCATACGCCGAGTACCGGTGCGTTTTTATTTGATCGCCGTTCTTTTCATATTATTCGACATAGAAGTTGTCTTTTTTATACCCTGGGCCCTTGTTTACAATGATTTTGTAAAAAATGGTCAGGGTATTTTTATGCTCGGTGAGATGCTGGTTTTCATAGTGATCTTATTGGTTGGCTATGCCTATGCCTGGAAGAAGGGAGCACTCGAATGGGATTAGAGCAGAAACTTGGAAATATGGGTGTGGTTACCGCCCGATTGGAAGATCTTGTTAATTGGGGCCGGACAAATGCCATGTGGCCCATGTTATTCGGTCTGGCTTGCTGCGCGATCGAGATGATGGGCGCACAGGCTGCCAATTATGACATGAGCAGATTCGGTATGGAATTGATGCGTCCGAGCCCGCGCCAAAGTGACCTTATGATCGTGGCTGGACGTGTTTCACGCAAAATGGCGCCAGTCCTTCGCAGGTTGTATGATCAAATGCCTGATCCAAAATGGGTCATCGCGATGGGTGATTGTGCATCCTGCGGCGGCGTTTTCAATAATTATGCTGTCATGCAGGGTGTTGACGAAGTTGTACCTGTGGATGTGTATGTCGCAGGCTGCCCGCCGCGTCCTGAAGCATTGATCCATGGTGTTGTAACGCTTCACGAAAAAGTCCGCCGAGAAAAGATGAAGGATTGGGCCTGATATGTCTCAAGATCTTGCTTCCATCATTGAAAAGTTAGCGTCTACTTTCTCGGGTTCAACCACCCAATTTGCCGGTGAGACAACCCTGATTGTTCCGGCCGAGAATTTACTGGCAGCGGTGACGGCCATTCATGATGAATATGGGTTTGACCTTTTGTCATCCTATACAGCAGTGGATTATTGGCCTGAAATTGTTGATAATATTCGTTTTCACCTTGTCTTTCGATTTACTTCAATCACCAATGGTTTGTCATTGAACATGCGCTCAGGGGTTTCAGAAATTTCACCTTCTTCTCCCACACTAGAAAAAATATACCGTAATGCCAATTGGCATGAACGGGAATTGTTCGATATGTTCGGTATCAAGTTTGAAGGACATTCTGATCTTCGACGCATTTTGATGCCGCATGACTGGGAAGGTCATCCACTCAGAAAAGATTATCCCCTTGGGTACGAAGAACCGCAATTTTCATTCAATTATGATGAAATCAGCGCCCGCAAACCTTATGGAATTAATAGGAGCGGAGATTAGCCATGGCTCAAATTGAAGAAGTCACATTGGATGGAATGGCCCACCTGGTTTCCGACCGTGCTCTAACGGGCGAAACGATGTTATTGAATATGGGGCCTCAGCATCCTTCCACGCATGGTGTTTTACGTCTGCTGCTGGAACTGGATGGTGAAACGGTGTTGAATGCGATACCGGATATTGGTTTCCTTCACACCGGTGTCGAGAAAAACATGGAAGCCAAGACCTATCAAAAGGCTGAAGTGATGACCGACAGGCTTGATTATCTCAACACAGTCGGGAATAATTTGGCTTATTGTCTGGCCGTTGAAAAATTGGTCGGTTTGGATGTACCTGAACGCGCACAGGCTTTGCGAGTGATCTTATCTGAACTGCAGCGCATCGCCTCGCACATGGTCTGGCTGGGAACTTCAGCGCTTGACCTGGCTGCGATGTCAGATTTCATGTATTGTTTCCGCGAACGTGAAATGATCATGGATATCCTTGAACTCGTTTCGGGCCAGAGAATGATGACCACTTATATCCGGCCCGGCGGTGTGTGGCGGGATGTGCCGGTTGAGTTTGAAGCAGCAGTCCGCAATTTTATTAAAATTCTTCCAAACAGGATCGATCAGTATGAATCTTTACTGACCAAGAATCCTCTTTTCATCGATCGGACTGCCGGAATTGGTGTCATCTCAGCAGTCGATGCAGTTAATTGGGGTCTGACCGGGTCAACATTACGCGGCTCAGGCGTGAATTATGACATTCGAAAATTTGCACCATATTCCGGTTATGAACAATATGACTTCGATATTCCGCTTCGCACAGAAGGGGACGTAAGAGCCAGGTATATTGTTCGTGTAGGTGAGATGCGCCAATCCATTCGGATCATCCAGCAGGCAATGGATAAATTACCGATGGGTCCGGTTCGTTCTAATAATTACAAGTTCGTACCCCCGCCTCGCTCTGAGATCGGTACGAGCATGGAAGCCCTGATTCACCACTTCAAGCTTTGGACTGCAGGTTTTGATGCGCCAAAGGGCGCTGTATATTCCGCAGTTGAATCTTCACGAGGTGAATTGGGTGTTTATCTTGAAAGTGACGGCGGTCCAAAACCCTTCCGGGTCCATTTCCGGCCGCCTTCAATGGACAATCTACAGGTTTTACCGGTAATGGCAAAAGGTTTCCTTGTGGCGGACCTTGTTGCAATTATTGGATCTGTTGACATTGTGCTGGGAGATATTGACAGATGAGTCTCGCCGAAAAATATCCGGAAGAAGTAAAAGCAATTTTTGTAAAATATCCCGTCAAACGATCGGCGGTGATGCCTTTGCTGTACCTCGCTCAGCGTGAAGGCGGCTTCATTACCAAGGAGGGCATGCGGGAGATCGCCGGCATGCTGGATTTGGATGTAACAGAAGTTGCTTCCATCGTAGGTTTTTACACCCTTTATCATGATGAAAAGGCAGGGAAGTATCGAATGCAGGTTTGTAACGACCTGCCATGTGCCCTACGCGGTGCAGATAAGTTCCTGGATGCTCTTTGCCAGAATTTAGGGATCAAGGTTGGCGAAACCACATCTGACGGTTTGGTCACGGTTGAAGCTGTGATGTGCCTGGCAGCCTGTGATAAGGCACCCATGTTCCAGGTTCAGGAAGGTGACAATGTCACTTATCATGAAAATATGACTGTTGATCGTAGTCTCGAATTGATCGCTGCGTTGAAAGCCGGCGGGTTAGGGGAGGGGTCAAAATAATGGCTCATATTCTTTTCCGTCATCGGGACATCCCGGATATCAAAAATATCGAAACTTACAAGAAAAACGGTGGTTTCGAGAGTCTTAAGAAAACGATCACTACTCTGCAGCCGCAGCAGGTGGTGGATGCAGTAAAAACATCCGGCTTAAGAGGCCGCGGTGGGGCTGGTTTCCCAACCGGTGTCAAATGGTCATTCCTGCCAAACAATATCTGGCCGCATTATGTGGTCTGTAATGCAGATGAATCTGAGCCCGGTACATTCAAAGATCGTGAGATCATGGAAAATAACCCGTTCCAATTCCTGGAAGGGGTGGCCATCGCCTGTTACGCTGTTGGAGCGAATGAAGGTTATGTTTATTTACGCGGCGAATTCCAGCAGGTGCAGCTGTTTCTGGATCAATGCATCCTTGAAATGGAAAAAGCCGGGGTACTCGGTGAAAAGTTATATGGCACAAATTATTCACTCCGTTTAAAAACGCACCTGGGTGCAGGGGCTTATATTTGTGGTGAAGAAACTGCTTTGTTGGAATCGATCGAAGGTAAACGTGGTCAGCCTCGCGTAAGGCCTCCGTTCCCGGCGGTTGTAGGTTTGTATGGTAAACCCACCGTGATCAATAACGTAGAAACATTGACGAATTTACCCCCGATCATGGAAAAGGGTGCTGACTGGTATAAGAGTCTTGGAACCGAAAAAAGTGCCGGAGTCAAGATCTTCTCACTTTCCGGGAATGTAAATAAACCCGGGAATTATGAGCTGCCGCTAGGAACTACCTTCCGTGAACTGATTTTCACACACGGCGGTGGAATTTCGGATGGCCGTAAATTGAAAGCCATCATGCCCGCAGGAGCTTCATCTTCAATTATTCGGGTGGATGACAGCACCTTCGACAAAGTAATGGATACTACGATGGACTACGAAAGTGTCCAGAGTGTCGGTTCATTGCTTGGGTCTGCTTCGGTGATCGTGATTGATGACAGTCATAACATGGATTGGGTGATCAACAAAACGGTCCATTTCTTCAAGCATGAATCATGCGGGAAGTGTACCCCCTGCCGGGATGGTAATTATTGGATGCAGCATATTATAGAAAGAATCCATCATGGCAGCGGTTCAAACGCCGACCTGATCCTGTTAAAGAGCGTAGCTGCCCAGGTAAATGGAAAATGTTTATGTGCCCTAGGTGATTTTTCAACCATGGCAATTTCATCTGCACTTGAGCGTTTCCCTGAAGATTTTGAATCGATTGTCAAAATTGAAGAAAAGGTGAAGGCATAGAAAAATATGTCAAAAACAGTTACCCTCACCGTTGATAATGTAAAAGTAACCGTTCCAGACGGCACCCTGGTGGTCGATGCCGCCAAAGCCGCTGGAATTAATATTCCTGTCTTTTGTTATCATCCCAAAATGGAACCCGTCGGGATGTGCCGGCAGTGCCTGGTAGAGATCGGCCGTCCAATGGTGGATCGTGCAACCGGACAGGCTGTACTGGAAGCGAATGGCACACCTAAGCTTCAATTTATGCCAAAATTGGAAACCGCCTGTACCAACCCTGTTTCTGAAGGAATGGTGGTACTGACAGCTACTGAAAAAGCAAAAGCCGGCCAAAAAGAGATTCTTGAACTGCTGTTGACGAACCACCCTCTGGATTGTCCGATCTGTGATAAAGGCGGCGAGTGTCCATTACAAAACTTAACCATGGAACACGGTTCTTCAGCCAGCCGCTTTATCTTTGATGAAAAACAAAGACAGCAGAAACATGTAGCCCTTGGTGATCTGATTTTCCTGGATAGGGAACGCTGTGTGCAATGCGCCCGCTGTATCCGTTTCCAGGATACCATTGCCGGCGAACCAGTTCTGGGTTTCTACAGCCGCGGACGTTCGACCGATATCGTTACATTTTCAGAACCCGGATTTGATTCGGTATTTTCTGGAAACACAACTGATATCTGCCCTGTCGGTGCGCTTACAACTGCGGACTTCCGCTTTGGCGCCCGCCCCTGGGAATTAAAAAATGCCGCATCTGTTTGTTCCCAGTGCCCGGTCGGCTGCAACGTGACATTTAATGTTCGCCGTGAAGTGAAATCTGGCGGCGGGTATGTTATCAAACGGGCACTACCGCGTCAGAATGAACAGGTAAATGAGATCTGGCTGTGTGATAAAGGCCGGTTTGCCAGTTATCAATACGCTGAATCTGGAAAACGTCTCTCACTGGCAGCAGCGGATTACGAAAAAAATGTCAAAAAAGCAGGCGAACTATTAGCCGCTGCAAAGGCTGATTCGGTGATCCTGGCTGGCGGCCGTTTATCCAATGAGGATCTCTTCAATCTAAAACAGCTTTCAACAGGTCTGGGTGGAAAGATCCATTTCTACACACCAATGGGCGGCGGGCAATACACATCCAGCTATGGATTGACCGCAGGTTCCAACCTGGGTGATCTTGGCGGATCCAAAAGCACCGAATCTGCTGCTGATACGATCCTTGTTTTCGCGTCCGATCTCTATAACGAGGCACCGCTCTGGTACCTGAGGGTTAAAGCAGCCGCAAAACGCGGAGCTACAGTCATTGTTGCATCTGCCCGTGAAACAAAGCTGGATCAATTTGCTTCATTTGTTGTCCGCTATGCATACGGTGATGAAATTGAGACCGTAAATTCTCTTTCACAAAAAGAAAAAATCGGGCAGGCCATCACAGGTGCCGGCAGCCTGGTTGTCTTTTTTGGTTCAGATGGTCTGGGTCTCAATGGCACCGAAGAATTGGCAGCAGCCTGTTCTGTTCTTGTAAAAGACAGAGATCGGAAGAGCACACGTCTGAACTCCAGTCACCTGAAGCTATCT
>CAZBRI010000028.1:0-14481 GCA_964494055.1 uncultured Anaerolinea sp. | reverse complement strand
AGACTCATAAACAACTCGGCTGGAACAATTTGTACTTGCCTGCCGGCCAGGGCATCATCTGCTTTCAATGCAATTTTTTCTTCATTGACTGTTCGGTTGATTTTTACCCGTGAATACCTGGTTTGAAAGTCAGGTGAACCAATAAAAATGACCGAAACAGCCAGAACCACTAAAACTCCGGCTGCGTAATATCGAATTTTAGGTTCCTTGGATAAATCCTTACTGCCAAATATTTTTTCCAATTGTTCACTACCCCAAAACATGAACAATGCCATAAGAACAACGAGTAATACAACTACCCCATTGGATACATGAAACACATCCATCAGTGTCAATCTGCCGAAAAACCCAGAAGTCTCATACCAATTTGAGAAATACTTTTCAGTTTCTGCAAAAAGGAAAGCACCAACAAAACCACCACCTACAAAGAACATACCATCTATCTTGCCAGTCGAAGCTGATGCGAGGGATGTTGTCGGGCAAAAACCGCCTACGATAAAACCTACACCCATGATCAAGCCGCCGAGAATACCTGAAGAAAGATAAGTGGTGTTGACCCAAACCTGGCTAAAATCAAGGATTCCCAAACCAACTGTCAGGAACATTAATACCATGGCTACAATAATTGCCGTAAACATCACCTTTAATACTGTCAGTTCCGTGAAATAAAATTGTGCCGCCAATTTTCGGCTGTCACCAAAGCCTGACATTTCAAGTGTAAAACCAAAGGCAAACCCGATGACACCGAACAACACATACGTCCATGGATTTGCAGCACTTACTGCGAGGAAGGAAGGAAGAGGAAAGATCATATTAATTCTCCATTTTCTGGACCGGTATCCTGTTCGGAAAAAAGAACAGCATAACAAGGTCCAATTTTTTTAGAGCCAGAGCTTCCGGACAAAGTAAGCCAGGCCGTAGGCGCCGCCAAAAATTGCAAACATCACCAGCCATGACCCGGCTGAAAGAGTAGCACCACCTGTCAGTGCCTGACCCGATGTACAGCCTCTCGCCATACGAGCACCGTAAAGGAAAATCACTCCACCAAGGAAGGACATCAACCAGCGTGTTTTGTTCGAAATATTTGGGCCTTTTGTAGTTTCAAATTTCAAACGGCCATTGAAAAATCCAGAACTAAAACCACCAAACAGAGCTCCAAAAAATACAGGGACAATCCAATCATCCATCGGGTTTTTATCACCCCCTGCCAGTTTTAAGAGGTACGGTGTATTGTCGACATGAGAAGGGGAAATAGTATCTTCAGCCAGAGCGATAAGACGAATAGTTGCACCGGATGAACCCAAACCGTTTCCGGTTAATAATATTGCCAAAAACAAGACAATACCCAGTACAGCCCCTCCAAAATAAGGATGAACATAATCCTTTTTTGGACGTGAAAAAAAACTTTTATTACTCTTTTTTTGTGTATTTTCAGCGGTTGTCATAATTTTCTCCGGGTACCCATCCCCCAGGATTATGGGGGATGGGTGATAAGAGTTCTATTTTATAAGCTTACTTCTTTGTTTCATTCTCTTCAGAATGTGTGTGGGACTCAATTTCTTCCCAACCAGTGACCATTCCGCGCATGGCTTCCAGCGGAGTGGCACCAGTAGTTGTCAGGTAGACATGAGCAACAACAAATGTTCCCAATAACCAGGCAACCAGGGAATGGAATGGGGCAAGGACAGTCAGACCGCCGAACCAGCTGGTTAAGGTAGGCCATTTCTGAATGCTCCACATCAATGCACCGGTGATCACCTGAAGCGGCAAAAGAACATTTAGCAAGCCAAAATAAGTTGCCTGTTGCAGCGGATTCAGTTTCTTATCTTTTCTCTTTTCAAATGGATGAGCATCACCTTTGAAAATACCATTGATATAAAACTTGGTTTGAACAATGGCATCATCAAAGAATCCGACAGGTCTTGGAATGTATTGTTGTATCTCGCCTGTAGTAAGGTGCCAGAAAAGTGAGAATACAGCATTAATCACCAGGATGGCTGCCAGAACATTGTGAATTGTGACCATATGCGGGAAGGAAAATGCTCCAAAGATATCCGGGCGGTGAATGATCAACCCGGTAAAAAGCAGGAAAATTATAGAGAACGTCTGAAGCCAATGCCAGAACCGTTCGTAACTTTCATACATATATACTTTTTTGGTGGATAAATCATTCTTCTTGTTTTTGAGAGAACCGATATAACGTAAGGTTCCGTGACCGCCAACCGCAAGAAGTGTTCCGGCAAAAGCCAATGCACCGAAAAGATCAATCCACATAATTCGGTCCCTGCCAAATACATATACACCATCCTTCATGGTGGCAGGTTGATAATTGAGCGAACCATCTGCGGACTTAATAATTTCTCCGGATACATGAATATTGTTATCTGAAACAAATTGAGGTATCACACCTGCTGGAGCAAAATTTGCCAGTTGTAATGGCTGTGTCACACGAGAATCACTGTTATGGCACGTATTACATTCCCGGGTGGCAAATTCACCGCGTGCAACATCATGGTTAATACTGTATGGCTGTACCATACCTTCAATATGCACTTCTTTTAATCCGATTTTTTCCAGCTGACCAGCAACTACATTTTCCTGATCTTTCGTGGTGATGCGTAACTCGTTTTCTTCGAGCAGCCCATTGGCATTGGCATCAAAGGATTTCAAAATTGGTGCAGCATAAGTTCCATCAACCAGGAAAGCTGATCGAAGATCAATTTCCCGAACAGGGCGAACATTACCAGCTGCATCTTTATAGACCCAGTACCAGGATGAAACAAGGTTATAAGGTGTAAGGAGTGTTTTACCATCAATGTTTGTTCGCTGCATCAGGACAGGCTTGAAGCCAGTCACCAGATTATTAACTGTATCGCTGCCGCCCTGAATGCCGCGGCACAAGTTTGCGGGAGATCCATCCAGGTGCACAACCGTCCAGTCGTAAGACTCCACAGCAGGTGCAAACAATTGGGGAATATGGCAGGATTCACAGGCTACAACAGCCATATGCTGTTCACTATATGGGAGCCAATCTGCGTGTGATTTTGAAGCGTCATGGCAGGATTCACACCTGCGCATCGTGCCTTTATTTTCAGGTTCTACAGTATATTGAGCACTTTGACCCCTGGCGAAATCATGTTCTGGATACTTCAAATATTCGCCAATGGATAACTTCCTGGGATCATACATTAAGTGAGATGGACTCGTACCAGCTGCTTTTTGAGAATGAACCGGATTGTTAATTGAAAAATGACATTCGGTACATTTCAGACCGCGCTCTGTATGAATATCCCAGGACCTTGTCAGAGCAGCTTTTCCACTAAGGTTGACACCAGATTCTGAAATTTTCTGGGAAGCCATCACCTGACCAGATAAGGCAGTTTGAGGATACTTCAAATCGCAAGCCGATACAGTCAATGGCTGCTGTGTGCTGGTATGAACTTCACCGTGACACACTGAACAATTACCATTTGTCGGATCTTGAATTGTTACAAAATCTGTCTTAATGTTACCCGCTTCATCAAAAGCAGATAGATTCCATTGAAAGCCATCATTGGATTTTGTTACAAGGCCTGTATTCAGAAGTGTTGCTGTATTTGCAGCAGAAAATTTACCTGCATGGATTTCTGAAGCCCGGGAAGTTGTATCAGGATTAGAAATATGGCACAAAAAACAATCCATTTCCATGGTCCCTGATTTTTTCCAATCCCAGGTGGAAATTTTACCTGTAGCAGGATCCAATACCGCTGTCTCTGGATTCTTAACATCTGGTATCAGATCAGTCAAAGCCGCCCCATTCCTTGAAGTGACCGCAGGACCTCCACCGGGAATTCTTTCCCCATACTTCATCAACCATTCAGCAGTCCCAAGATCTAAAAGCTCGTCATTAGTTTGCGAAAGGTATCTATAAGAAAGGGAATCCCATTTTCCAAAGATACCTGCGCTCGCATTCCAATTATTTGAAACAGTCTTATAAGTTGATAAACCAAGATCTGCATGAAAACTGTGAGAGACGATAAAGGCCGTATCATGGCATTTACCGCCGCAAGTATTCATTGTTGAAACTGCCAGGCCGCTCTTAATTACGTTCTGGCCGTCTTTGTCCAAAAGAGCAAAAACCGGATGCATTGGTGATGTTTCAGTTTTTGGAAGGCTGGTATTTTTTGCAGATACCAACTGAAAAGTCATTATGATTCCAGCTACCAGGAAAATTGTCAGGAAAATGGACAATTTTCCTTTCTTTATTCCAAACTGAAATTTATTGAACAGGGTGTTTGTTTTCATAATTTTATCCATTGATCCTGTTTATTTATTATCAAAACGGCCGCCCCATTGCATGGGATCGCCCTGGTAACCCAGTGCAGCCCAATCCATTCGGCCATTTTCACTGTGGCACTCATCACACTGAAGTGCGTCTTCCTTCGCCTGAACCATATGCGTGGTCGGCCAATACATGTTGGTTTGAGTAAATCCAAAGTTACCGCTATATTTCAAACCCATACGCTGTTCAGCCAGCTTGAACCCATCATCCCAAACAAAAGTTGTCCAATATCCTCCTGGACCGGCTGTTACAGGAGCGAGGAGATAGTTATAAGTTGTATCAAATGGTTGGTTTGCCACATGCAATTTGAATGGGAATATTTTGGCTGCTTTATCTGAGATATCACCTGCAGGTTTGTCAATATTTGTTGGTTTTGATGGATCAATCTTGTCACCAAGCAGGTAGCGCTCAGCGAGATTGCCGTTGAACCACAAATAAGTCGGTCTTACATTTTTTTCGTAGACAAAATTGCCTTTTATCTTCAAATAAGTAAAGTGATCATCACCGATGTCTTTACCAGCTGTTGACCAGTCCCAGGAGACTTTGGTCGGATCTTTTAATGCAAAAGCAGGGATATGGCAGGTCTGACATGCAACAGACTTGACATGTTGATTAATTCTTTCATCTTTATGAAGATCTTCCGCATGGCATTGGGTACATGAAACCTGTTCATTAGGATCTACTGTAAAGTTATCGGCGACAATTCTGCCTTTTACAGTATGATCTTTGGTAACGTGACAGTCTGTACAAATGAAATTATTTTTCCCCATGTGAACATCGAGATTTTGGGTGGGGAAATTCAAACTTTCATCAAGATCACCATGCTTGACGCCATTTCCGCCGCCACCATCAAAATGACATTTTCCACAATTTGCACGGGTGGGTGCAGCCACACTCCTTGCAGCTGCAAGTAAATTCACTGTATCTGCAGGATTTCCATATTTTCCCTTTGCATAACCTGACTGGGCATGACACATCAAACAATCCACATTTTCTGATTTTGTAAAATCAAAAACTGGTGTTGTGGCGGTCTTCTCTTTCCAGTCATAACCTATATGACATGCTGTGCAGCTTTTTTGATTACCCTGCGCACTAATACAGAAATTGTTTATTTGATTCAATTTTCCGATCGTTACCGGTTCGGCCCGGCCCGGAATAGTGAATGGTTTCGACTCCCAGGTCCAATGCGTTGTCATCATGATGTCCCTGGCAGCTTCAGGATGGCAAGTCAGGCAATTTTTTGTGACATCCTGACCAGTCGTAAATGGACCTTTAATGATATCAGCATGACTGGTGTGAACAGGATGCTGCGGTACCCCTGCCCAGGGATCGGACTTGTCCACAGCTTGTTTTGGCCAGAAAATAATTAACGGTACAAGTATGATCGCCATAATACCGATCAAACCTAAAATCCAATACGGTTGTTTCTTCATTGCATTCTCCTAAAAAAATATTGCCCGTCGGGTCAATCTATCTTTTTTTAACTTCAACCAATCGGTCATTCATCACTGATCGCAGCAAATCTACAGCCTCTATCAAGCGGCGATCTGCCAACGAATATGTGATGGTTGTCCCTTTACGAACAGAGTTAACCAATCCAAGCTCCCGTAAGACTTTGAGATGCCTGGAGATTGTGGGTTGGGCCGACACTAATTCACTGGTTAATTCTGTTACATTACAGGGTTTTTCTGACAAAACATACAAAATCAGCAGACGCGTTGGATCTGTTAATGCAGAACAAAACTCGGCTTGTAAACGGATTATTTCTTGTGTAATGTTTTGCGATAGCATCTATAACTGATCCTTATATACGCATTGGCGTATATATCAGCTCAATATTACTCTCCACCCAAATATCACTATAGTGACAATTGTCACATATAAAACACCCAAGCCAATAACAATTACAATAAATAATTTTGTAATTAGAGTGATTTAGTATGATTTACATCGGTTTATGAAACAATTAACTTGTAAAACCTACATTTGAGTAATGTTGGCTTTAAATATTATTAGAAACCCCTATTAAAGTAAACATAGTCAGTTTGTTAAATTCAAGAAATAATCAGGCTGCTTCCCTCCTTTTTTCCGGTTGATTTTTAAAGAAGATGATAAAACTGCTTGTGAGCAGTTGAAAAAAAGCGTAAAGCATTATTGAAAAATCCATACCGATTATTGAGTATATTCCCCAAATAAATCCATCAATTAAAGATAAAGTCCAGGTACCTAAAGATAGATCGATTAAATTACCTTCAGAATATGCCACCCATAACTGAGGCCCATTTGAGGCTAAAACACTTACTGCTAAAACGAATCCTAGTCCAGCTTCATGTGACAAAAAGAAAGTGACCAAAAGCACAACAAACCAGATCGGGGTTATTTTGAACTCTTTAATAGACCGGCCATATTTTAATGCAAGCAGTGTTATCAACCCGAAAATTATTCCAGAAGAGCCTGTTGCAAGACTCACAAATGGTTGATTTGTAAAATACCCGTATACTGCCCAGCCAAAACTAACAAGGGAACTCGTACCGGCAGCGTCAACAGATACGCCAAAGGCCTCTTTTGCTTTAATGACTCTATATAATTGCGGGAATGCCCTGATCAGCCCATTAACCGTGCCGATCATACCAAGAATGGAAAGATAATTCATCAATGATTATCCTGTCAAGAATTTGATGACGATATTATATCGAAATTAAAATTTTTTATACCTAATTCCCCGGTTACACACAACAAGTAATCTTAATTAATTTGATCCATAAATCAATTGATTGGAAACGAAATATTTGCTTTTGATTTGAAATCTTGATCAAATTTTTATTTCAATAATTGCATATGTTTTTTTTTGAATGTTGGAAAAAAGATCAATCACTTTTTTCATGACACCATATTTTTTTGTTAGTAGTCGGTTAATTTTTTCACCCATGATTTCATCAAGCAACAAGCTAGCAGAACCTTCAGCCCATGAACCTGTTAAAGTACCGTTTGAAGTACAAGGTGCGAAATTCACTTTTGAATTAGCCCTGACCCGTTTAACCTTACCGGAATCCGCCAAGGTTCGAACATAAATTTTCTGTTCAAATAATAAAAACCATACCGGTGTTTTAATACCATTGCCATTCTTGCGAAATGTTTCTAAATTAATAAACGATTCTAAAGCAAAGTTTTGATCCATAATTTCCTTTTTACAAAAATAAAAGTTTTTTAGGTATTGTAAAGTAATTGTATAGATATAACAAGTGGTATCACAATTCCTGTTTTTAATATAAAAAGGCATAAACAAAATTTAATAATTCCTTAGCCCGATGATATAATTTTAATGTCGATTCACATTTCAAATAAATATTTGGAAGAACAATCTCAATGAAAATAAATGTTAATAAAGTTTTTCGGGGAATTATTTCATCAGAATATATTATTCCGATTTGTGTAGCCATAGCCTTTTTTTGTATGATTTTTTTCTTTTTCCCTTTTCGAGAAATTATTCAATTTGATCCTGATGAGGGATTGAATTTGATGCGTTCTATGCTAGTTTCATTAAATTTTAAGCTATATACTGAAATATCCAGTGATCAACCCCCATTATTTACTCACATAATAGCCTGGATGTTTAAATTTACAGGCTTTGAAGTAAATCCTGCCAGGATTATGGTTTTGCTATTTGCTACTGTCATGATATTTTCATGTTCACTTATGCTGAAAATGTCATGGGGGAACCTCGCAGCTTTTTTCTTCTTTCTATTTGCAATTGGAATTCCAAATCTACTTGACCTGAGTGTCTCAGTTATGATCGGCGTCCCTGCTATCTCGTTAGCTTGCCTATCAGCTTTACTCCTTTTTTTCTGGCAACGAAAAAGATGGCACATTTTTATAATATTTTCAGCTATTTTTATGGCTTTATCAGTATTAACTAAACTCTTTACAATTTTTCTTGTACCTATATTTTTTATTTTCATCATTGGATCGGAATATTTTCTAAAAAAAGAAGGGCAGAAATTACAGAATTATTTTTATTCAGCCGTAGAATGGGGAGGAGTATTTGGAACGATAATCTTTTTCTGCGGTTTGATTTTAATTGGCATAGAAAATGTTTCCCAAATATTATCCCCTCACATTTCTGCTGAAACCTATTTACAATATCAAGGTTATGGAGCATCAATCAATTATAGGCTTGAGAGTGTCATTCCATTATTATTTATTTCACTTTTTGGTTTTATATTTTCTATATATAGAAAAAAATATTTTTCGTATTTATTACTAATTTGGATTGTTCTTGCATATTTATTATTAAGTATTCATCGTCCAGTTTACGCACATCATCAACTCTTAATTACTATTCCTGCAGCAATGCTGGCGGCGATCGGTGGAAGCGAAAGTTTCTTTTCCTTTCTTACTTTTTGGCAAAGAAAATTTCAATTATCCTTTTTAGGGATTATTTCAATAATTTCTTTCGCCGCCATGGTTTATTGTTTATCAACAAATTTTATTAATATTTTCCCAAAACTAAATTATCAGCCAAAGTTAAGCGGTTTCAGCCTTCAAGGCACTACTGGAAAGTTGAGGATCATTGATGAGATGAAAAGCTATCAGATGCAGACAAAGTGGATTTTTACTGACCTACCCATGTATGCATTTCTGGTAAAAAAACCTGTGCCTCCTATACTTGCTACTTTTTCTGAAAAAAGGCTGCTTACTGGCAGCTTGACAGGGCAACAACTCCTTTCAACTCTACAAATTTATCAACCTGAGCAAGTATTACTGGGGCGATTCAAAATTCCTGAGCTAGAAACTTCTTTACAAAAAAAATATAAAATGATTTATTCTCCCGGATCTTTTAAATTATTTATTCGAAATGACATTTTTCAAAAATAATAATTGTCCAAGGATTATTAAAGAAAGATAAATTTATTTTGTGTTTATTTTTGTAGTCTAATGTATTGAATTGTTTAAAATTATTACAATTGAATAAAAATTTTTATCAAACTAAATAATTTCAAATTATCTAGTTTAGCAGAGCGATTTCAAATTATTACAAAAATGGTATTAAAAATATATAACCATCATTAAATATTTAGAAGAATATTCAGATAATAATTTTTATATACTATTAAATGACACACATCGGAAAAATAATTTATTTGTAAGTATTTCAAGGGTAAAAATGATAAATTCTTCACCTTCCAAAAATTGGAAATATATCCTATTACAGACAGCAATTCCCTCACTTTCAGCTGTAATTTTCTTTATCATTGTTTTTTTGTTTTTTCCGTTTCGGGAAAAAATCCAATTTGATACTGATGAAGGGTTAAATCTTATGAGGTCAATGCTGGTCTCACTTAATCACCCTCTTTATACTGAAGTATCCAGCGATCAGCCGCCCCTTTTTACGCATTTACTGGTCTTATTATTCAAAATAACAGGTTTTGAAGTTAATCCCGCCAGAATTCTTGTCTTATTTTTCTCCACGCTTTTAATCTGGTCTTGTGCTCAAACGATCCAAATTATTTGGGGTAATCTTGCGGCAGCTTTGTTTATGCCATTAATGTTACTCGCTCCCAGGTATATTCAATTGAGCGCTTCAGTGATGATCGGCCTGCCGTCAATATCATTAGCGTGTTTATCAATTCTATTTATCGTAATTTGGGCTGACACTAAATCAAACCGATTTATTTATTTTTCAGGTTTTTTTCTTGCTCTCTCTGGCTTAATAAAATTATTTACACTTTTTCTAATACCGATATTTCTTATATATATTATTATTTCTATTTATTTTTCGTCCAAAACTAATTTTAATTTTTCTAATTATGTAAGGCAAATTTCCATCTGGACTTTATCATTTTCTTTCGTATTATTTTTAATTGGTGTGTTGTTAATTGGATTCCAAAATTTACCTCAAATTATTATTCCACACGTAGAAGCAGAAACTAATTCATCTTTTCAAAGTAATGCAAATACCATTAATTATCAACTAATTCCGGCTATTCCATTATTATTGTTAGGGATTTTCGGAATTATTTTTTCAGTAAAGCATAAAAAATGGATATTTTCAATCATCATTGGCTGGGCCGGAGCGGCCTATATTGTGTTATTTTTTCATCGCCCGGTTTTTCCTCATCATCAACTATTAATTACAGTTCCCATCGCAATGATCGCTGCTGCCGGGATAGCTGAAGCAGTATTTTCAATCATAAAATTAAAAAACTTGAGAGCATTAATTAATTTTTTCCCCATTTTTGGAATTATTACGATAATTTCATTCTTCCTTGTAATATCAATTTATTATCCGGCCATTGACCAGCAATTATCAAATAATCCCAGAATTAATGGATTCTCGATCCGTGCGACAAAAGGAAAAATTGATTTAATCAAACAAATGAATAGCTATGCGAAAGAAACAAATTGGATTTTGACAGATATGCCAATGTACGCATTTTTAGTAAAGCGTCCTGTTCCACCGATCCTGGCAACTTTTTCGAAAAAAAGATTGGAGACTGGCAGTATTTCCGATGCAGATATTATTGAAGCCTTACAAAAATATAACCCTGAACAAGTGATGCTCGCCAGATTTATTATCCCGGTGCTTGAATCAGAGATTAACACCAAATACACTTTAGTATCTTCACCTGAATTTTTTCGGCTATTTATTAGAAATGACCTGGTTCACCGGTAATATATTCGGCATATTCTTCACTATTCCATAAATAATACATTTATTTTCGTGAATAGAAAAAGTATTATTCTTTCGGAAATTCTTTTGTATTTTTTATTTTACCCAGGGAAGTCAATAAATACGCCGACCATAATGTAAAGATGATCACAGTCCCAAGTATGATTGCTGAAGGGACCCAGCTGCGATTTTGAATGATCCTTTCTTGAATTATTCCCCAAAGTGTATAAAGCCAGATCAAACAGGCACCTATCGAGAATATTTGTAATAAAATCGGGATAATTTTGATCCTGATAAAAAGCATCAATGGAATTAATAAACAAATTAAAACCGGTATAAATGCATTGATCCGAAGAAAATGAGCTGCCAATAGTAAACAAGAAACAATAAATGGGATATTTCTGGCCTTCAAGTTCACACCTTCATAGATATTTGAAACAAATTAAATCTTGGATTGAAAAGACAAAGGGGTAAAACAGAATTTTTTTTTTTACTTATTTGTATCTACTGCTGGGGAAGTTCTCCATTTGCGTTTATCCCTGGAAAGGAGTTCATCAGCTGATCGCGGACCCCAGGTTCCAGGTTTATAAATTACGAGCTCTGGTGAATCCTCGCTTTCCCAGCCTTTCAGAACCGGGTCGATCAATTTCCAGGCGGACTCAATAGCATCAGAACGGGTAAAAAGGGAGGCATCCCCCTCAAGTGCTTCTAATAACAGCCTTTCATAAGCATCTGGCAGCGTTGTCCCATTAAATGATGAATGATAAAGAAAATCCATATCTACCGAACGCATTTCCTGGTCAGAATCTGGAAGTTTGGCTTCAAATCGTAAGTGAATGCCCTCATCAGGCTGAATGGAGAGTGAAAGGATGTTGGGCGTAAAATCAGATTCAGCAGGCAGATGAAACATCAGGTGAGGAGGCCTCTGAAATTCAATAATAATTTCTGATATCTTACGATTTAGAGCTTTTCCGGAGCGCAGGTAAAAGGGAACCCCTTTCCACCTCCAATTATCGATATACAATTTTATCGCGGCAAAAGTAGGAGTCTGTGACCCGGGGAGAACACCCGCTGCATTTGAATAGCCGCTGTATTGCCCGCGAACAGTATCATTAATATCAAACGGACGGATGCTATCCAGAACCTTGGATTTTTCATTCCTGATTGAATCTGCATTAAATGATGATGGCGGTTCCATGGCGACTAATGCAAGCAATTGAAGAATATGATTCTGGAACATATCTCTAACGACACCTGCACCATCATAATAACCTGCCCGATGCCCGACATCCAGATCCTCACCGACCGTTATCTGTATATTATCGACATAGCGCCTGTTCCAAACTGGTTCAAAGATTGTGTTGGCAAACCTAAAAAACAAAATATTCTGTGAGGTCTCTTTACCGAGGTAATGGTCAATTCGGTATATTTGATTTTCATCAAAAGCTGAATGTAATGAGTGGTTTAATTCCAATGCTGAATTGAGATCAATACCAAATGGTTTTTCAATAATGATTCTGCGCCAGCCGTCAGCTTCGGTTGCAGGCTTTGCCATATTAGCTGCGCCAAGAAAACCAGTCACTGAGGCATAGTATTCAGGAGAAGTAGCCAAATAATAAAGGCGGTTTGCTCTGCCATTTTCCATTGCTAATAAATATTCATTCAGCGGTGGAAAATCATCACCATGCTCAAGATTACCCTGAAAATAATGCAAATTTGACGAAAAACTTTCCCACACAATGGGGTCAAATGTATCGGCGCTAACCTGTGTTACTCCTTCCTTGACATAACTCCGAAATGTTTCATCTGTGTAAGGTCTGCGGGCGAATCCAATAATATTTGTATTTTTGGACAGCCGTTCTTTTTTATAATTATTGTAGAGTGCGGGAATCAGTTTACGCCAGGTAAGATCTCCTGATGCACCAAAAATGACAATTGTATTAGTTCCAATTTTGTCAGTCATCAGTCTGCCTTCTTGACAGCATGACCGCCAAATTGATTTCTCATTGCTGCCAGTATTTTCGCTGCAAAACTTTCATTCTGCCGGCTGACAAATCGTGCCTGAAGCGCAAGGGTAATCACCGGAGCAGGAACATCCAGATCGATGGCTTCTGCAACAGTCCAGCGTCCTTCACCGCTGTCTGCTACCCAACCTTTGATATCGCTTAGGCCGGCATCAATGTCTAAAGCGTTTGCTGTCAGATCAAGCAGCCAGGATCTTACAACACTTCCTTTTTGCCAAATATGGGCAATCTGTGCCAGATCCAAATTGAAATCTTTTTTGGCCTGCATGATCTCAAACCCCTCAGCATAAGCCTGCATCAAACCATATTCAATCCCATTATGGATCATCTTTGTAAAATGCCCGGATCCGCCTGGACCCACATGACCCCAGCCTTCTGTTTTACCTGGTGCAAGCGTTTCAAAGATCGGCCTGACTATTTCAACAATTCCCGGTTTTCCGCCAATCATTAAACTGTAACCTTCAGTCAGACCCCATATACCGCCGCTAGTTCCAACATCCAGGAATTCAATCCCTTTTTTCTCTACCATCTGTGCATGCTGCATTGAATCCTTGTAATTCGAATTACCGCCGTCAATAATAATGTCACCTTTTGTCATTAAATTTGCCAGTTTCTCGATAGTATCCAACGTTATTTTTCCAGCAGGCACCATTAACCAAACGATTCTAGGAAACGGCAATTTTGTTATCATCCCTTGAAGTGAATCAACACCGATCGCACCATGACTTGCCATCTCAGATACAGCAGAATCGTTTACATCATAAACTACTAACTCGTGTCCAGCATTCATCAGACGGGTGACCATATTGGCTCCCATTTTTCCGAGACCTATCATTCCAATTTTCATATGGACTCCATTAATTTACCTGTAATTTGTTTTCTTTAATTTCTACAGAATAACCGGCAATTTTTCCCGGGAGCAATTTCGCTGAATCTTTATCCAACAACCAGAGGAGATTCCCGCCGTCAGGGTGAATCCGCTGGGCAGGCAGCTTTTGATGATCAACTGGGCCGCAGATGGTATCAAACACAGCCTGACTTTTTTCTTCTCCTGCTGCAAGAAAAACGACATTTCGTGCTGAGTTGAACACATCCGGGGTCAAACTAACCCTTTGGGCGGGCCGATCCTGGTAATTTGCTGTTACAGCAACTGTACTCACGTTATTAGTTTCAGGAGAATTTGGGAATAAAGAAGCCGTATGACCATCTGCACCAAGGCCAAGAATTACAACATCGAATATTGGCCAGGGTAAACCATTATTACCGTATGCCGACAAACGCCCTGAATAATCTGCTGCAGCAGCCTCAGGTGTCAGTTCACCCTTAATCCGGATAATATTTTCCTCTGGCAGGTTCAAATTTTTTAGAAATGTGGAATTAACCTGCTGGAAACAACTTTCCGGAGCATCAGGCAAAACGCACCAGATCGGAAGAGCACACGTCTGAACTCCAGTCACCTGAAGCTA
>CAZBRI010000027.1:0-14605 GCA_964494055.1 uncultured Anaerolinea sp. | reverse complement strand
TATTACCAGAACAGGATGATGCAATAAATAATGTATTCCTGCCCCTGGCGTATGCCGGCAGACCGTAATCACGATGAATGATGACAGGCACTTGAGAATAGGCAGACGCATAATCTGCCAATAATTCGGCCGCTTCAGCGGAGCCGCCCATACAACTGATGATCACCTGCGTGATACCCTCAAAAATCGGAAGATCCTGCATATGGCTAAACTCCCAGGCAAGGACTGCCTGGTCTGGAAGCTTATCAATATAACCAAGCAAATTTTGCGAATCCAATTTTTGAATAATTTCAAGACTATCGAGATTCATCCATAAATCCTTAGGAATACAGGCTTCAAATTGACGGGAAAGCTTTATTTTTGTTCCAGGATTACTTTGTAAACATCCCGCCGGCTCCAGCCTGACTTGCCGGAAAGTTCTACAGCCAGATCTTTGGCAGATAGCGCTGCATTTGCCCGGTCATTGACAGCGGTGACAAGCTCAGCTTCAGTCCATTTTTCATTGCCTGATCTCTCCGCGCTCCCGGAAAAAATCAGGACAAATTCACCACGGGCTTCATTTTCTGTGAAATGCGTGATGACCTGGCTGATGGTACCGCGGACAATCTGCTCATAGATCTTGGTCAACTCACGCGCAGCAGCCATTTCGCGATCACCTATCATGCCAAGCACATCCTTCAATGTATCCAATACACGGTGCGGACTTTCGAGGAAGATCAATGTGTAAGGAAGCGTGCCAACTTTATCAAACAATGTGCGCCTGTCAGAGGTTTTGCGCGGCATGTATCCCAGGTAAAGAAAAGAGTCTGTGGGTAACCCGGAAACTGCCAGTGCAGCAACAGGTGCTGACGGACCAGGGACAGGACTGACAATATGCTGTGCTTCGATCACTGCACGCACAAGCTCATAACCAGGATCATTGATAGCCGGCATGCCTGCATCAGATACGAGTGCGACATCTCCTTGTGACAACGCGGAAAGGATATGCTCCAGCCGTGTGATCTTATTATGTTCATGATAACTTGTGAGAGGGGTGTGTATATCAAAAAATGAAAGGAGCTGCCGTGTATGCCGGGTATCTTCTGCAGCAATGAGTTTCACTTCCTTCAAAATACGTACAGCCCGCGGACTCATGTCCTCAAGATTGCCGATCGGTGTTGCTACCAGGAATAGTGTACCCATGCTGTGATTTTAACCCAATCCTGTCAGGCGGGGGTAATTTACCGAAGAGATAATACAGATTGACCAGTAAGCGGCAATATTTGTATAATGATAATACAAGGTGAAAACATGGACAATCGAAAGAATTGGACAAAAAATCAAGACCTTTTGCGCAAGACACTCGCTTCCCGAAGCCGGTTTGATGAGGCAGTACAAGTCTTTTTGGATCAGCATTCGGCTGTTCACAGCGCTGCGATTTCCGGAGAAAAAGGCTGGTCGCTGCACGATGAAGTTATCACCGGATTGGACGAAGAAATCATTCGTAAAGTGCCAAAAGTTGGTGAAAATTCAATTGCATGGCTTTTATGGCACATCACACGCATCGAAGATATGACGATCAACACTCTGACAATGAGCCAGGATCAGGTTTTGAATGCGGAATGGGCAAAGAAGCTTGAGTACTCTTCCCCTGACTGCGGTGCCGGGATGGATGATGTGGATGTCGCAAATTTGAGTAAGAATATCAATATTAAAGCGCTGCTCGAATACCGGGCAGCTGTCGGCCAGCGCACCCGTGAATCAGTTCTCCGGTTAAATTCAGAGAAGGTCAGGGAGATTGTCCCGGAAACAATAGTCCAAAAACTCGTAGGTGATGGCTCGATCAACGATCGGGCAGATTGGCTGTACCAATTTTATCTTGGAAGAAGCAGGGGGTTTTTCCTGACCCGTACTGCAACCTCGCATAACTTTATCCATCTGAATGAGGCTGGGCGGACTGCAAAAAAATTGAAAAAAGTATGATTTATTTCGATTGATCAAAATTATGATAATGGCAGCTTATCCTGGATGTGTATGCTTCCAACATATGAAATTGAGATAACATTTCATGATGCTCAGACATGGCAGCTTGAAATTATTAATGAAATTCGCAGCATGATCGCCGAGATTGCACCTGATGCAGTTGAAAGAATACACAGCAAGGGAACAAGTTACTTCCATGCCGGCAGGGGCGGCCCGGTCAGCGCAGGTATCTGCCAAATTGTATTGAAAAGAGATCACATACGGCTGGCATTTATACATGGTGCTTTTTTACCAGACCCTCACAAGCTGCTTCAGGGTACCCCAAAGTATAAAAAATTTGTTCCAATATACTCTTTTGAAAATACTGAATGGGATGTATTGAAGGATTTGATCACCAATTCAAGCAAATTTGATCCCTATACCCTTAACCTGGGGGATTGAATTTTCTGGCAGTACTCAGTAAATAAAAACCTTGAATAATTGGCATCTCTTGACAGGTTTTATAAGGATTCGATTATTAATTTGCCCATGATTAAAGTAATAACAATCATGTTCTTTTCTTTCAGTTATCACTTCAAGAAAAGCAAATTGCTACACGCTGATTTGGAAGGAATTTATATGATGCGTACAAAAAAGCATGCTATGACTTATAATTCTTAAGACTTTCTTTATTAATGTCGATTATGAAATATATATCAGAGATAAAATTACATCCGATGCCCAAATTTAAATTACTGAGACGATATTTTTTGATCATGCTTCTCATACTTGTCATCCTTTTGGGAAGCCTGGGAAATTTTCAGCCGGGTTTAGCCTTACAGGGAACCCCTACCCCAGCCAGGCAATACCTTTACGCAACCCCATTTATCGATGGGCTGAATTCCAGTTCAAGGGGATCGCAGGAGTCTTCAGACCAGATTCTCGTGAAATTTAAAAACGGGATAAATAGTTTTAGCGCACAATCAGCACTTAGTGAAGCCAAAGTATCACATGTAAGCGAATTGGAAAAACTAGGGATCAGCCAGGTTATTGTTCCAGCCGGAGAAAAGACCACATTATTGGCAAAACTCAAAAATAACCCGGATGTCATCTTTGCAGAACCTAATTACATCGCACACGCACAGGAAACAATTCCTGATGACCCAAAATATGGAGATCAGTTAAATCTCGATAATATCCATGCTGCTGCAGGCTGGGATATAAACACTGGGAACAATTCAATCATTATTGCAGTAGTTGATACTGGTGTTGATCTTACGCATGAAGATCTGCAGGGGAAAATCATTGCGGGATATGATTTTGTTGACAATGATTCAAATCCTGAAGATATGAACGGTCATGGCACTCACGTGGCAGGAATTGCGGCAGCAATCACCAATAATTCCATCGGTATAGCTGGAGTCGATTGGGGAGCACAGATCATGCCAGTGAGGGTCCTGAATGCTTCGGGTGATGGCACATACTCCGATGTAGCCAGCGGAATCATTTGGGCAGCTGACCACGGCGCAAAAGTGATCAATCTCAGTCTTGGCGGCAGCTCGTACTCTGCAGCATTGGAATATGCAGTCAATTATGCCGCAGCAAAAAAAGTAATCATGGTCGCTGCTGCCGGAAATTCAGGTGTAAATCAAATTATTTATCCAGCAAGATTCAATCACGTGATTGCAGTCGGGGCAACAGACTCTTCAAATCACCTGGCAAGTTTTTCTAATTACGGGCCTGAGCTTGACCTAGTTGCGCCTGGTAAAAATATATTAAGCACCTGGCCGGGGAATCAATACAAATTGGATAGCGGGACTTCCATGTCCACCCCGCATGTTGCCGGGCTTGCTGCCATCTTGATGGGCATCCCCGGCAGCACACCAGCGAGCGTTGAATCAAAGATGAAATCAACAGCGCTGGATCTTGGCCAAAAGGGCAGGAATGATTATTTTGGCAGCGGATTGATTCAAATGGACAGAGCCCTGGATGCAGCCGTATCTTCCAGGGTAAAAATTCTTCCAGTGACTGGTTTTTCGCCGCGTAGTATCGATTTGCCGGAACAGCCTATTGAGCAGTCGTACACATCATTTGACCTTGTTCTTGAAATTCCTTCCATCAAGCTGAACACTGGAATCGTCGGTGTGCCAGAACAAAACACCGACTGGAATTTGACATGGCTTGGCAAAAATGCCGGCTGGCTGGAAGGTTCTGCCTTCCCAACCTGGCAGGGCAACAGCGTGATCACAGGGCATGTGTGGAATGCGGATAACTCCCCCGGACCGTTCTTTGGGATTAAAAAATTAAGATATGATGACCTTATAAAAATAGAAGCATGGGGACAGGTTTACACTTACCAGGTACGAAGTAATGTGCTGGTTTCA
This sequence comes from uncultured Anaerolinea sp., assembly GCA_964494055.1. Taxonomy (GTDB): domain Bacteria; phylum Chloroflexota; class Anaerolineae; order Anaerolineales; family Villigracilaceae; genus UBA5195. Next base: position 10,280 of record CAZBRI010000027.1, on the reverse strand, counting down.
CCTGAAAATTCAGGGAGTGCTTTTCAGCATGAAGAAGGATCGTGGATCACACTGATCACCTGCGAAAATTACGATCAAACCGCTGATACATATCTCAACCGAAGAATTGTAAAAGCAGTATTGGTTGAGGTAAGGTCGAATTAATAGAAATTAACCCAAACCCACCTATGATAAGTTCCTTTATTTTGTTAGGAAAAAATTATCATCAGTTTGAATTTTTTCTGAGATATATAAATAATAATGATTAACTAAAGGGGTTGATTATTTGTAATCTATCATGAATAATCAATCCGGACTGCATATCTTCCGAATAAAGTATTTTCACATTGCTCTTCAAGGCAGCCGATACAATCATACTATCCCAAAATGACAGAGTGTATTCCTGCCTTAGTGTAGAGGCCAACAATAATAATTGATTATTTGAATCTATCACAGCATATTATTTATAAAACGATTCTATCAATTGACTGATTTTCAGTTCATCAAATTTCGCCTGTTTTCTCAAATTGACACAGACTTCATTATTTACCTGAACGCTGATCACCGGGCTTGAACTCTTTATTAGTAATTGAGCAGCTTCTTTTTTCTTTTGATCATCCCCCAAAAATGCATAAAGCCATATATTTGAATCAATGAAACAAGATTCAATTTCTGGCATGAGCATCATCACGTGATAAAGGTTTAAATCCTTTTATGTTCAATGGATTTGCCATTAAGTATTCTATAAAATCAAATTCTGAAATCTGATCACTTTTTGAAATCAGTATTACCTGAACATCGTCTGCAATTTTTCCTTTAAATCTTGCAGGAATGTGAATGATACCGTTTTTAATTTTTGTTTGAAACTCAACAGTCTGCATAGTTCACCTTAAATAATTATATAACCAGAAATTTTTATTGATGGTCAAATTTTTTCGAGAATATTCAATTGGTTGACAATTAAATTTTATACAAATAAACAAATAAAAAATAACATCGACTATTTTATTGAAATATTATTTTTACGTTATCAATTCACAAAAATCATCATCACCAACGGCGTTAATTCTTTTCCTGCTTAAATTGGGTTTCGTAAAGCTGGTTGTACAGGCCGCCTGCCTCCATGAGCTGCTGATGTGTGCCCCGCTCAACGATTCGGCCGCGATCCATGACAAGGATCAGGTCCGCGGACAGGATGGTGCTCAAGCGGTGGGCAATCACGATCGATGTTCGGCCCGCCATAACCCGCTTCAGCGCATCCTGTATCAAAGCTTCCGATTCGCTATCCAGGCTGCTGGTTGCTTCATCAAGCACCAGGATCCGGGGATTTTTTAAGATCACCCTTGCGAGCGCAATACGCTGTTTCTCACCGCCGCTCAAACGGTAACCTCGCTCCCCAACGATTGTTTCATACCCATCGGGGAGCCCCATCACAAAGTCGTGAATGTTGGCAGCTCGGGCAGCAGATTCGATCTCATCCTGGGCTGCCTGCGGGCGTGCATAAATCAGATTGGTGCGGATGGTATCGTGAAACAGGTAATTTTCCTGGGTCACCATGCCGATCTGTTGTGCAAGTGAATCCAGGGTCACATCACGCAAATCCGTTCCGTCGATATAAATTGCGCCGCCGGCAGGGTCATATAAACGTGGAATGAGGTAAGTGGTGGTGGTTTTCCCTGCCCCGGATGGCCCAACCAGCGCGATCAGCTGGCCCGGACTGGCATGGAAGGAAATACCTGAAAGAGCTTCCTCAAGTGCCTGGGATGAAAGAGCGCTTGCCTGTTCATTTCCACTTTCCTGTTCTGCAGAAGATGTTGTTTGACTGACTTTTTTATTTGTCTCTTTAACAGGCTTACCGCTCAAAACCGTTCCGACATCCTCCATCTTCCCGTAACGCTTTACCTGGGTGAGAAGTTTTGTTTCATCCACATTGTAATTAAAGTCAACATGATCGAATAACAGATCGCCCTGAACATGTTCCAATACCAGGGCATCTTTTTTCTCAGCAATATCCAGGGGCAGGTCGATGATCTCAAAGACACGTTCGAAACTGACCATGCTGGTGCTGAAATCCACCGGCGCACCCGCCAGACCCTGAAGGGCAGAGTAAAGCTGTGAGAGATAGGACCCAAAAGCGACGATGGTACCAATCGTGAAGGCACCCTGGATGACAAAATAACCGCCCATCCCGTAAACCAGGGCTGTTCCAACGGCACTGACCAAACCAATGATGACAAAAAACGCAGAACCTAGCACCCCGCGCTCGATACCGATATCCCGCACCTGCCCTGCCCGCTGACGGAACCGGCCTTCTTCCTCGACAGTCCTACCGAAGAGTTTAACCAGCAGAGCTCCGCCAATATTGAGAGTCTCATTCATATGAGCATTCATCTGCGCATTGTATTCCATGGATTGGCGTGCAATCGTCCGCAAACGCTCACCCAGGCGGCGAGCTGCCAGGATGAAAAGAGGCAGGATCAACACGCTGACCACTGTCAGCTGCCATTGAAGGGTTAACATGACTGACAGGATGGCTATAGAAACGATGATGTTGGTAATGATGTTGACAATTGTATTGCTGATGGCATTCTGGGCACCGACCACATCATTATTAAGACGGCTCATCAATTCGCCGATCCTGGTATTGGTAAAAAATCGCAGGCTCATCCGCTGAAGTTTCGAAAACAGGGAAACTCGCAGATCATATATCACCCCTTCGCCGATCATAGCATTCAACCGGCGCTGCACAACCCCCACCCCGCCATTTAAAATTGGAATGATCAATAAGGCTAAAGCAAATAAAACCAAACCATTCATATCTTTGGATGGCAGAACATGGTCGATCAGGTTACGAAAGATCAGCGGGGAAACCAGGGATAACAATGTTGAAAACAAAATGGTCAAAAGCATGCCAGCCAGCTGTCCCCAGTAAGGCTTTGCATACCCAAGCACACGAAGAAGTAATTCTCTTGTTACTTTTGGAGCTTTTTCATCTCCCGAACGAACATAATTAAACCAGCCGCCTGAATGCATATTATCTCCAATAAATTAATTCACAAAACTCATTTTTTATTATAAGACCATCCGGGTTACAGAACCAGAAATGAATATTTTGAGAGACTGAACAGGATGGATTGGATTTGGCAAAACCCATCCTGTTCCATTTATATTTTCGTGGTTTAATAGCCCTACCATGGATTACATTATGCAGCTCCGGCAGTATATCGGTCACAGGCCTATTTTGATGGTCGGTGCGGCTGTGTTGATAGTGAATGAAATGGAGCATATCCTGCTGATGAAGCGGTCAGACAGCGGCTGCTGGGGTCCTCCAGGAGGGTCAACAGAGCCCGGGGAAAAAGTGGAAGATGCAGCCCGGCGGGAAGCCTTAGAAGAGACAGGTTTAAATATCGGCCGGATGGAATTGTTTGGTGTTTTCTCCGGCCCCGAACTATATTACAAATATCCAAATGGAGACGAGGTTTACAATGTCACCATCGTATACCTTGCGAGAATAAATTCAGAGTTGAGGGATTCTGAATCTGTTCTTCTTAATTCTGAACATACCGAATGGGGGTGGTTCGACAGGCAGAACATCCCTGAAGATATCAGTCCGCCAATGCGTCCAGCGATAGATCAATTCAAATTGACATCACAAAAAATATAAATCTCGATTTTTTTCAGAGGAGCCCGCTCATGCAATTGAAAGGTGTTTATGCCCCGGTCGTCACCCCATTTGACTCGCAGGAGGATATAAATTATCCCGTTTTACAAAAATTAATCGACTTTGTGCTGGCCAATGGTGTTACAGGGCTTGTGCCAGGCGGAACAACCGGAGAAGTTTACGCGTTCAGCGAACAGGAACGGCTGGATATTTACAAATTCTATAAAGACTATGCGGGCGGACGGGCAATCCTGATCGCAGGTACAAATTCAGGCGCAACCCGCGATGTCATTCGGTATTCTGAAATTGCTGAGAAAATGGGGTATGACGGCTTAATGGTCGCCGTCCCCCCTTATTCACGCCCAAATCAGCGGGAGCTGCTTTCTCATTACCGCGCAGTGGCAAAGGCTGTGGACTTGCCGATCATTCTTTACAACTTCCCATGGCGGGCAGGTTCAGAAGTGGGTTACGAAGTTCTGGATGGACTTCAGGACTGCAAAAATGTGATCGGGATCAAAGAAGCCAGCAGTGATATGTCCCGTGTTTACGAAATGCGCCTGCGCTATGGAGACCGATACCAGATCGTCTGCGGATCGGATGACCAGGCACTGGATTACTTCCTGTGGGGAACAAAATGCTGGATCGGCGGGGCAGCTTCCTGTGCCCCTGCTCAGCATGCGGCTGTTCTGGAGGCCGCCGGCAGTGGTGATTTCAACCTTGCACGTCAAAAAATGGAAAAGATCATGCCGCTGTTGAGAAATGTTGAGAGCGGAAGTTATACCCAAAAAGTGAAGCACGGCTGTGAGCTGCAGGGAATCCCGGCCGGCGCACCCCGTCGTCCGCTGCTGCCTCTGCTGGATGAAGACCGCCTGGAATTTGAGCGGGTCTTTGCCCTTTCTCAGGCCTGATTTCAACCAGGAGCTGCCATGCAGAAAATACCTTTTCTGGATTCTCACACGGGCGGTGAGCCGACACGCCTGGTTGAATATGGTGCACCTGACCTGGGGTCAGGAACAGTTGCCGAAAGATTGATCCGGTTAAAAAATGAACATCATACCTTCCGGACACAGGTGCTGAACGAACCGCGCGGATCGGACGTGATGGTCGGGGCGCTTTTGCTGCCGCCATCCGATCCGGACTGCCAACTGGGAGTAATCTATTTTAATAATGTAGGATATTTGGGGATGTGCGGGCACGGCACAATTGGCTTAATTGCATCACTTTCTTACCAGGGCCGGATCACACCGGGCACGTACCGTATTGAAACGCCTGTCGGGGTGGTGGAAGCCATGCTTCATCCGCAGGAAACAGGCGGCAGCTATCCGAACCGTGTCTCAGTCAGGAATATCCCGTCATTCCGAAGTCAGAAACAGGTCGCAGTCGAAATAGACGGACGGACTGTGCATGGCGATGCTGCCTGGGGCGGAAACTGGTTCTTCCTCGTAAGTGATCACGGTTTAGAAGTATCCCCGAATAATATTGAGAATTTGACGGATTTTGCATGGCGTTTGCGGGCTGCTTACACAGCCATGGGCATCAGAGGTCCAAACGGTGAAGAGATCGATCATGTTGAATTGTTTTCTCATACACCGGAAGCAGACAGTAAGAGCTTTGTATTATGCCCCGGGAAAGCATACGACCGTTCTCCATGCGGGACCGGTACAAGTGCCAAGCTTGCCTGCCTGTATGAAGACGGGCTGCTGGCAGAAGGTCAAACCTGGCGGCAGGCCAGCGTTGTTGGCAGTATTTTTGAAGGCCGAATACAACTTGAGGATGGCGAGCTGATTCCCACCATAACAGGAGAAGCCTGGGTGATGGCAGAAGGCCATTTGTTGATTGATGAAAGGGATCCATTCGGAAACGGGATTGAGCTCAATTATTAATATTCTGTTTTCGTGCGTAATTTTTGATGAATTTTCGACAACTTTAAAAATTGATCCATGATTAAAATCTCGCCAGCATCGCAATTGAATTCCGTTTTTAAATTCTGGTTAATTCTGAAAAATCGAGACTTCCGGGACAAATGGAAATATGAATCAAATTGAGCAAGATAATCTGAAAAATTCATGATCTTCCTTCCAGGAGCAGAAAATGACGGACCCATCCTCCCAGCATAAACAGGTTTCAAAATGGCTTGAACATGTCAAAGCATTATCAACCGGTATCGGTCCGCGAGGTTCCACACGGGAAGGGGAACGGAAAGGTGCTGAATATGCGCGGGATCAATTCAAAAAAATAGGATTGACACCGGTTTGGGAAAGTTACCAGAGCGCCAGATCGATCTTCCTGCCGCATTTACTCGGAAGCCTTGGGATGGTGCTGGCTTTCGCCATTTTCCCGCTGGCAGGAAAATTTACTGCAGGCATTTCAGCTTTTTTGAGCCTTTTAGTTTTGGTATCAGAACTTCAGGAACTGGGCTTTCAACATAACCTGTACCGGATTTTTATCCCAAAAGGCGAAAGCCAGAATGTCCACGCCGTTATTGATCCTGCCAGTGAGCACACACAGGATTTGGTTCTCGTTGGACACCTGGATACACAGCGCACACCATTCATTTTTCGCAGTTATAAGCATGTAAAAGCCTATGACAATTTCACGACCCTGGCTTTTATCACATTTTTTGCCCAGGCATTGCTTTACTCCCTTTCAGTATTTTTTACCTGGCCCTGGGTCTGGGCTGCGACCTTTCCAACAGCGCTATGCGCCGCTGTTCTGGCAGCTATCTGTATCGAAGCAGACAGCACTCCGTTCACAGCTGGAGCGAACGATAATGCCACTGCAGCCGGCATGGTATTAACCCTGGCCGAACAATTTAAGCTTACTCCCCTGCTGCATACCCGGGTGCTGGCTGTCTGTACAGGTTGTGAGGAAGTGCAGCACTACGGGATGATCGATTTTTATAAAAGGCACCGGTCAGAGCTAAAAGATCCGAAAGCAGTTGTTTTTGAAATGCTAGGCTGCGCCGGACCTGCCTGGCTGACTAAGGAAGGCATCGTTGTGCCTTTCAAACCTGATGCAAGCCTGAGCAGACTGGTTGAGCAGCTCGCAGCGGAACACCCGGAGTGGGATGCCTACCCCAGCAGCATCAGCGGCGGGAATACAGAAATGGCGGATGCTGTTCGATACAAGGTACCCGCCATCACCATCTTTGGCATGACACGCGACGGCGTTGCTCCTTACTGGCATCAACAGGCCGATACCTTTGACAAAATGAACCCTGAAGTGATGGAAAGAACCTGGGATTTTGTATCAGCTTTGATCCAGAAAATTGACGGCCTCGCCTAAAAAATCAACAGGCAGATAGTTATTTATCAACGAGAAACTCATTCAAGTCTTTTTTCGTGGTTTAATTGAAAAATGTTATTAATCATTTCGAATGTCAAGATTGGCAAAATCCATGTCCATTAATCCCTGGAAAGTGCTGGAAAGTACCCGCCCGCGAAAATACCTGCGGGTTGATAAATGCGAGCTGCCGGGGGGGAATATCATTGAAAAAATAATCCTTGAATTCGGTACCTGGATCACAGTGGTTGCCATTACCCCGCAGCAGGAAGTGGTAATGATCAAACAATACCGGCATGGGGCTGGCAAAGTGATTTGGGAATTTCCAGCGGGTGTTGTTGACCCGGGAGAAACACCAGCCGAAGCTGCCTTGCGGGAATTGCTCGAAGAAAGCGGGTATGCCTTACCTGAGGATGATAATAATAGAGTTTCAAACCGATTTTTCTCAACCGGTGTCATCTCGCCCAACCCGGATAATCACACCAACCTGATTCACACTTTCCTGGCACTGGATGTACAAAAAATATCCGAGCAGGAACTCGATTCAAATGAAGAGATTGATGTATACCTTGTTCCGCTCAAGGAAGTGATCCGCATGGCGACTGAAGGTGAGCTGCTGCAATCAATGCAGATCAGTGCCCTGTTCTTTGCATTACAGCACCTGGAGAAATTCAACTGAACCGTCACCTGCTGCGACTGAACACTTTTACAAAGGCAGCCTGGCAGCTGGGTTTAACACAGGTCACTTTGAACGCAATTTACCGCCTTGGGTTGATAAGCGGTCATTACCGTCGCAGCATCCGGGTTCCATCAAATATAAATGACCTGGCATTTAAATCCATTTTCCCTTTTCCAACAAAAGAACAGTTACGGATAACACTTGGACCGGCGGGTGTTGACGCATTAATTAATGAAGCGGATGAGATTGCTGACGGCATGTTTCACATGTTCGGCGGACCGCTCGTTCCGATTCAGATTTCACCGGCTGGACCTCTTCCGCACTGGACCGAATGCGAAACCGGGAAGAACCGGCAAAGAGAAGGGAACAAGCCGCCCTCCTGGCAAATAGATGACATCAAATTCACCTGGGAACCTGCCCGCTTTGGCTGGGCTTTTGTTCTGGGGAGGGCCTACCTGCTGACCGGTAATGAAAAATATGCCGAAATATTCTGGCAGCGTTGTGAAGAATTTGCCCGTTCGAATCCGCCATTCATGGGACCGAATTGGAGCTCAGGTCAGGAAACGGGTCTGCGCCTGATGGCACTTGCATGGTGTGCACAGATCTTTGCACATTCAGAAGCAGCCAAACAAAATCCCGGCAAAATCGGCTGGCTGGCCAACCTGGCAGCTGTTCACGCAGCCAGGATACCAGGTACTTTGATTTATGCACGATCACAAAACAATAATCACCTGCTGACAGAAGCTGCTGGGCTTTTTACCGCCGGACACAGCCTGCCTGGCCACCCGCAGGCTGACAGCTGGAAGCGGACCGGTGCAAAATGGCTGGCCTGGTGCTTTGAACATCAGATAGATGAGCAGGGCGAGTATGTGCAGCATTCATCCAATTATCACCGGCTGATGCTGCAAACAGCCCTGTGGATTTACGCGATCACAGGAAAAGAATCTTTCCCTGGCGGAGAAAAATCACTTCGATCACTTAAATTGGCAGCCGGCTGGCTCGTAAACAGGTTGGACCCGATTTCCGGGCGGGTGCCCAACCTGGGAGCGAATGACGGCGCATTGATCATGCCCTTCAGCTGCTCCGATTTTTCCGATTACCGCCCGGCCGCCAGGGCTGCATCCAGGGCTTTTTTGAATGAAGAATTAGCAGGTTCTGAAGGCGAAGAAATGAGCCTGTGGTTTGGCCTGAAAACCTGTGAACCGGGATCAGGAGAGTTTGAACAGTCACTGGGGATCATCAGGGGACTGCAAAGCTGGGCCAGCCTGAGAGCAGTACATTACACCTCCAGGCCTTCACATGCCGACCAGCTTCACCTGGACTTGTGGTTCAGGGGGGAGAATATCGCTATTGATGCAGGTACATATTCGTACAATGGTCAGCCTCCCTGGGATAATTCATTGACATCCAGCCTGGTACACAACACAGTCAGTATCAACGGGCAGGATCAAATGACCCGTGCTGGAAGGTTCCTCTACCTGGATTGGCCGGAAGCAGACTACCTGCCTGCTGAGAAAGATCAACCTGCTGCGATAAAAAGCTGCAAAGCCCGGTCATCAGCCTATCAACGCTTCGGAATTCTGCATCAACGACAGGTGATGGTTTTCGAAGGCGACCGGTGGCTTGTGACAGACCAACTTAGCCGGAATCAGCCAAAAAATAATGAAAACGCGGGAATTCAACCTGTCACCTGCCGCCTGCACTGGCTGCTGCCTGACCTTCCATGGAAGCTGGAAACCCTGCCGGATGGATGTTTGTTGTCCTTGCAGTCAGAAATCGGTCAAATAAACCTCAATATCCATTCTGATCAGCCAATTTCCCGGACAGGGCTGGTTCGAGCCGGAGAATTAGTACAGGGGCAGGCACTTTTTTTCCCATTCTCGGGCTGGTTTTCACCCGCTTACAATCAAAAATACCCGGCATTATCTCTCGCCGTTGAAATCGAAACATCAGAAAATATCCAACTTGAAAGCGAATTCAGCCTGCAAGTGATAAAATAGCAGATAAATCATATGAAAATACTCCTGATACACCAGGCCTTTGCAGCACTGGATGAAGCCGGCGGTACTCGGCACCATGAATTGGCACGCTACCTTGTCCAAAAAGGACACAAGGTCACAGTGATTGCCAGCCCGGTCAGTTACCTGACCGGGACAGATTCCGGCAAACAGCAGCAGGTCATCGACGGAGTGGTTATCCGCAGAGCTTATACTTATAATGCCCTGCACCGCTCATTTGTACACCGGGTGTTTTCCTTCTTCAGCTTTATGGTCTCATCCTTCCTGGCTGGTCTTTCCGAAAAAGAGGTGGATGTGATCTGGGGTACCTCCCCGCCCATTTTTCAGGGTTTCAGTGCCTGGCTGCTGAGCAGGCTGAAGAGTATTCCATTTCTGTTTGAGGTGCGTGACCTGTGGCCCGATTTTGCGATTGCGGTTGGCGTCCTCAAAAATCCAATCCTGATCAAAATGTCATTCTGGCTGGAAAAATTTTTATACCGGAATGCAGACAGGGTACTGGTTAACAGTCCGGGTTATGTAAACCATGTCGGTGAAAGAGGTGCCAGGCATGTAGAACTTACCCCCAACGGTGCAGACCCTGCGATGTTTTACCCGGAACAACATGGCGAAACTTTTCGCAGTGTAAACGGGCTGCAGAATGATTTCATCATCCTGTATGCCG
>CAZBRI010000026.1:0-14951 GCA_964494055.1 uncultured Anaerolinea sp. | reverse complement strand
CGAGCTAGCTTCAGGTGACTGGAGTTCAGACGTGTGCTCTTCCGATCTGACCTCAACATCCGGGCCAGGCCTTTCTTTGATGACCGAATTTGTCGGGCTGGCTTACTTTGCTGAAATTCCTGTCGTTATCTGGGATGTGACCCGTATTGGTCCAAGCACAGGTTTGCCTACGCGCACATCTCAGGGCGACCTGAACTTTGCTGCCAACATGGGCCACGGCGACACCGACAATATTCTGCTGCTTCCCGGTTCTGTAAATGAGTGCTTTGAATTTGGCTGGCGCGCATTTGACATCGCTGAAAGAATTCAAACACCCGTGATTGTCCTGGGCGATCTGGATTTCGGAATGAACCAATGGATGACAGAACCTTTTAAATATCCTGATACACCCATGGATCGAGGAAAAGTTTTATGGGAAGAAGACCTTAAAAAACTTACCGAACCATGGGGCCGTTATCTTGATAAAGATGGTGATGGTGTGCCTTATCGCACTTTCCCCGGCAATCGATTACCGGGCAGCTCATATTTCACCCGCGGTACAGGTCACGACCCCTTCGCAAAATATTCAGAAGACTCGAATATATGGGAAGCGAATATGGATCGTTTGAAGAAAAAATTTCAAACGGCTAAAAATTATCTGCCTAAACCTGTTTTAGAAATGACGCCAAATGCTCAAGAAGGTATTATCGCTTTCGGCTCAACCATGCCGGCTGTTTATGAAGCCCGGGCTTTAATGGCCGAAAACGGTAAAAAACTCAATGTACTCCGGCTGCGGGCGTTGCCTTTAGCAGATGAAGTCCGTGAATTTGTAAAATCGCAGAAAAAAGTGTACATCGTGGAAATGAACCGTGACGGGCAGCTGTATAAAGAGATATTAATCGCCATGCCTGAGCTTGCTGACAAATTGGTTTCCGTTGCTTATAGTGACGGTATGCCGCCCACTGCGAAACGAATTCAAAAAGAGATCCTGGCAAAGGAGAACAAATAACATGGCCGAAAATCTTCCAATGGCTGGAACAAGCACCCAGGTAAACCTGGCTGGCTTGAGTAAAAATGACTACAAGGGATTACCCAGCACACTTTGCCAGGGTTGTGGTCACAATTCGATCGCAAACCAGATCATTACAGCTGCGTACGAAATGAATGTTGTCCCTGAAAATGTGATCAAATTCAGCGGTATCGGGTGCTCCAGTAAGTCCCCGACATATTTTCTTAATCGATCATTTGGATTCAATGGTTTACACGGACGCATGCCTTCAATTGCAACCGGTGCATTATTTGGAGATATCAGTCTAAAAGGCATCGGTGTTTCAGGTGATGGCGACAGCGCGAGCATTGGAATGGGCCAATTCAAACATATGATGCGGCGCAATGTCAATATGGTCTATATCGTTGAAAACAATGGTGTTTACGGTCTTACAAAGGGCCAATTCTCAGCTACAGCAGAAGTTGGATTAAGCCTAAAAAAACAGGGTGTTAATCAATATATGCCGATTGATATCTGCATGGAAGCAATTGCGTCCAATGCGACATTTGTCGCCCGTTCTTTTGCCGGCGATCCAAAGCAGGTAAAGGAACTTCTCAAAGCGGCCATCGCGCACAAGGGTATTGCAGTTCTCGACATCATCAGCCCGTGCGTGACCTTCAATAATCAGGATAATGCTTATCACTCTTACACCTGGGGTAAAGATCACGAAGCTCCTCTGCACGAGATCTCTTACATTCCCGCCAGGGATGAGATCATGATTCCCGATGACTTTGAGGCAGGAACTGTGCGCGAAGTGGAGATGCATGATGGTTCAAGCATAGTGCTCAAAAAACTTGAACAGGATTACAACCCGATCGACAAATTTCAGGCGTTACATAAACTTGAAGAGGCGCAGCAGAACAACTGGCTCATAACAGGTCTGATATACCTGGATACTTCGAAACCAGCTTTGAATGAAAAATATAACCTGGTAGAAACGCCGCTAAATCGTTTGACTGAAAAAGACCTTCGCCCTGCCCGTACAACGATTGATCAAATCAATGAGTTAATGTTTTAGTCAATTCTCAATAAATTAATCATTCTTATAAAAACGACATCAAGCCCATCTGATGTCGTTTTTATTATCCGTAATTTTCATTTTTTTGTTACAATCACTCTATGAAAAATTCAACTACCCGCTTGGAACACGATTTACTTGGAGAAAGAGAAGTTCCTTTTGAAAAGTATTTTGGTATTCACACGTTAAGGGCATTGGAAAATTTTCCAATCACTTCGATAAAGATAAGCACTTATCCCGGCTTGATTAATAGCCTCGCGATTGTCAAAGAAGCTTGTGCGGCTGCCAATTTTAAATTGGGTCTCCTTGAGAAGGATACCGCTGATGCAATTATTCAGGCTTGTGTTGAAATAAGGTCAGGCAGTTATCATGACCAGTTTGTTGTAGATGTGATTCAGGGCGGGGCAGGAACTTCGACGAATATGAACGCAAATGAAGTAATTGCGAATCGTGCGCTAGAAATTCTGGGACTTGAACGCGGGAATTACAAAATATTGCATCCCCTCGAACATGTCAATTTAAGTCAAAGTACAAATGATGTTTACCCGACCTCCATCAAGGTGGCCATGCGCTACGAGATTGAGAATCTTGTCAGAGCCATGGAGCTGCTTCGGGCGGCTTTCGAAAATAAATCCAGCGAATTTTCTGAGATTCTAAAAATGGGAAGAACACAGCTTCAGGATGCAGTCCCGATGACTCTTGGCCAGGAATTCAGCACTTATGCAGTAATGTTGATGGAAGACCAGCAAAGATTAAAAGAAGCCGCCCTGCTCATTCAGGAAATAAATCTTGGAGCAACTGCAATCGGCACAGGTATTAATGCACCTGCTGAGTACGCACCTCTGGTATGTGATGAGCTTTCCAAATTGACTGGCTTTACATTCATCACTGCCGCAAACCTGGTAGAAGCAACGCAGGATGCCGGGGCGTTTGTTCAATTATCAGGTGTCTTAAAACGTATCGCGGTGAAATTATCAAAAGTTTGCAACGACCTGCGCCTATTATCATCCGGCCCGAGGGCTGGTTTGGGTGAGATTAACCTGCCTCCTGTTCAGGCTGGTTCAAGCATCATGCCTGGAAAAGTCAATCCTGTCATTCCAGAAGTGGTTAATCAAATAGCTTTTGAAGTCATTGGGAATGATGTGACCGTCACTTTTGCTGCCGAAGCCGGACAGCTGCAGCTGAATGCGTTTGAACCAATCATTGCACACAAACTTCTGGATAGTTTGATTCACCTGAGACAGGGCTGCGTTACCCTGGCGGATAAGTGTGTCGTTGGTATCACAGCAAATAAGGACCGCCTGCACGATATTGTCAGTCATTCTATAGGAATTGTGACTGCACTTAATCCTTATATAGGTTATGAAAATGCATCTATGGTTGCCAAAGAAGCACATTCCTCAGGTGCGAGTGTTTCAGAAATTGTTCTGGCAAAGGGTTTACTGACAAAAACACAGCTTGATGAAATCTTGCGGCCAGAAAACCTCACAAAACCTAAATTTTCAATTTAAATTATCATGATCGAGATAAGTTCGAGTATTCAACTTTTGGATAACGAAGTTGAATTTAGTTTTATTAGAGCCAGCGGACCTGGAGGACAAAATGTCAATAAGGTTTCGACGGCTGTACAGCTCAGGTACCATTTAACATCGTCACAATCGCTTCCTGAGACTGTCAAGAATAGATTATACAAAATAGCCAGGTCTTTCATCAACGACCAGGGTATTTTACTCATCGAAGCAAAACGCTATCGAACACAGGAACAAAACAAATCGGATGCCATTGAAAGGCTGATAAATTTGATCGAAAAGGCAATGATCGTTCCTAAACAACGAATTGGAACACGCCCGACAAGTTCATCAGTTTCAAAGCGCCTTTTTGCGAAAAAAAAGCGCGGAATAATAAAAAATTTGCGGAAAAACGACCAGGAACCATAATTATATTTGCGGAAATAATACGCGATACACTTTTATCATTATTGGAATAATCATTGATGTGTTATGAAATTATTTAAAGCCGATATCGTAAATAAAGACTTATTTTTTACCCGATTTTATTATTTTATGTATGTAGGATTTGGCGGCTTTGTTCTTCCATTTATGAATTTATTTTATGTCAGCCTTGGTTTAAATGGTAAACAGGTAGGCACCATAACTTCCACGAACTCAATTATCGGTCTCCTTGCGGCTCCGATGATCGTCATGGAAATAAAAAAAAGGACAAAAGCCAGGTTTTATTTACAGGCAGGTTTATTAATTGCAGCTTTGGGCTACCTGGTACTCAGCCAGCAAACTTCTTTTTTCCCAATTATCATTCTTCTTGTATTTCTTTCGCCAGTAAATTCCAGCCTGGCACCGTTATCTGATTCAATGGCTGTTTCGGTTGTTCAATCATCAAACTCAGGTTATGGAAGCATCAGGGTACTTGGGTCATTAGGCTGGATTTTTGTTGTTCCAATTGCCGGTTGGCTGATTGAACGAATGGGATTCAAATCAGGATTTAGCGGAGTAAGCATTGGCTGGGCAATTGCTGCCTGTCTTCTTTTTTTAATATCTCCCCGCAATTTTTTTCATCCAGAGCAAGTTCACGAAATTAAACCAGGAATTAAAGTTAGTCTATCAAAAATTCTTCATAATAAAACCTTGGTTGGCTTTGCGATTGCCTTGATTGCAATTGGTTTTCTGAATAATGGCGTTCAACAATTCGAATATGTTTTTCTATCAAATCTCGGAGCGAGCAAGCAAACAATCAGCATCGCCGGCATTTTAAGTGCAGTAATTGAACTGCCCTTCATGCTCCTCTCAGATAAAATCCAAAAAAATATAGGTCCGCACAAATTAATGATAATGGCTGTCTCAATTTTGTTTTTCCAAAGGTTGACAGTCTTGTTATTTCCATCGATAGCAGCCATCATGATTATCAGGCTGATTAATGGGATCTCATTCAGTTTTTATACAATTTCATTTTTAGGTTTGATCAGCAGTCAAACGAACAGCAGTGACAGGGGAACAATTTTAGCTTTTTTCACTGTGACCCTTGCTGGTCTCGTAACATTTATAGCTTCTCCAATTTCAGGAGCGATTTACGACCTTATTGGTGCCAGGTACCTGTATTTATTTTCTTCAATAGGGTATTTCATAGCAATTACAAGCTTATGGATTTCTCGTCCTTCACAAAATCAAATTACTTCGAGGTGACCGTGAATCAAAAAAATTATTTCATCGGAATATTTTCCGGTCTTTCTGCCGCAGCCATTTGGGGAGGCATGTATGTAGTGAGTAAGGTTGTGCTTGAAGTGATTCCCCCATTTTCATTGTTATTATTACGCTTGATCTTAGGATTTGCAGCGCTCCTGACAATAATTATGATCAGGGGCGGTTTTTCAGTTAAAAAGGAGCAGTTTTGGTCTTATTTTGGGGTGGGAGTCATCGGTTACGGCATTTCACTTGGCTTTCAGTTTGTTGGAACAAAGCTCTCAACTGCTGCCAATGGTTCCCTGGTTACATCAGCAACACCAGCCCTTGTTATCCCATTCGCGTTAATCTTGCTGAACGAAAAGATCACCCGTAAAAGATTAGCGGCCATTCTTCTGGCAAGCATTGGTGTCATTGCAGTAATCGATCCAAGAAATGCCGAAATGACATCAAAATTATTCCTGGGCAATATTTCGCTGCTTTGTGCTGCCATTACCTGGGCACTTTATTCAGTTTTGGTTAGAAAGGTTTCTTATAACACCGATATATTACAGGCATCGGCAATCATGCTTCTTGGCGGACTTCCGATTACAATCCCTGCGAGTATTTGGGAACTCACTTCATCGAGCATCGGACGAATAACAATTCCTATCATCGGTGGAATTTTATTTTTAGGGTTTATCTCAACCGCAATTGCCATGTTTTTATGGAATTATGCATTTGCCAAATTACCGGCATCCGTTGCTTCACTTACTTTCTTTGCACAACCTTTAGTAGGCTCACTGCTTGGCTGGTATTTCCTGTCTGAAAAAATAACGCCCCTGTTTATGGCAGGCGGCGTTCTGATTGGGATAGGAATTTTGATCAGCAGCAGGGATTAATCAATCGATTAAAAATTCCTTTTTATAATTTCTCTCCGATATTATGCAGCAAAGCCATATTCGTCGGACGGACTGTGCTGACGGGAAAACCAGAAATGATAACCACCTGCTGTCCGGTTTCAAGCCAGCCCGAGGAAGTGATGGCGTTATCAGCATGATTGACCATCTCTCTCAAAGTGGAGGACATCGGTACCAGGTAAGGAATGACACCCCACAAAATGGAAAGCCGGCTGAAAGTCATAACTGTAGGTGTAAAAACGAGTATCGGCACTCTTGCCCTTGTCTTAGACATTAACAATGCAGTTCTGCCGGTATGCGTAAACACAGCAATAGCAGCCACGTTTAGATCGTGAGCAAGTTCCCTTGCCGCCCGGGTGATCGAGGCAGCATCATCACCGTTTTCGACTTTGGGAGAATTGTAATGTCCCCATTCCTGAAAACTTAATTCGGCAGACCGGACGATTCTATCCATCATCTGCACTGATTCGACAGGAAATGACCCGCTTGCTGTTTCCCCCGAAAGCATAACAGCGTCAGTTCCGTCAAATATGGCATTCGCAACATCAGACGCTTCAGCCCGTGTTGGAAGCGGATTATTGATCATTGAATCAAGCATTTGTGTTGCCGTTATTACGATTTTGCCATGTTGATTTGCAGATTGTATGATTTTTTTCTGGGCGATCGGTACGCGTTCAGGGGACATTTCAACACCAAGATCACCCCTGGCAACCATCACGCCGTCTGCAGCATTCATAATCTCTTCTAGATTATCTAACGCCTCCGGTTTTTCCAGCTTGGCGATGATCAATGGATGCAAACCTTCTTCATCCATTGCTTCCATTGCTTTTCTAACTTCAGTAATATCGGCCGCTGATCGAACAAATGAAATTGCTACAAAATCAACATTTTGGGCCAGCCCGAATTCAAGATCGGCCCGATCCTTTTCAGTGAATCCCGGGATTGTTAATTTTACGCCAGGCAGATTGATACCTTTATGAGAAGTTAATTTTCCGCCATTTACCACTTTGGCTTTTAGATAATTTTTTCCGGTTTCTACAACTATTAAAGATAAATGGCCGTCATCCAGCAGGATTTTATCTGCAATGGAAGCGCAGTCAAATAACTCAGAAAAAGCAACTGGTATATTTTTTTTTGATTCAATCGGTAAAGCACTGCCCTCGGCAAATAATGTGACAACTTCATTTTCGATCAGTTCGACAGCCGGATCAAGAACCCCTACCCTGATCTTTGGACCCTGCAAATCCTGTAATATTCCCACCGGTTTGCCGGTTTTTGCGGATATTTCCCTGATACATTTAATCCATTCAGCATGCTCATCATGAGTACCGTGTGAAAAATTTAGCCTGGCTACATTCATCCCGGCGTGAATCAGTTTTTCAAGCGTTTCTGGACTCATGCTGGATGGCCCGATTGTTGCAACTATTTTTGCCTTACGTTCCATGTGTCATTTCCTATTTGCATATAAATTATGAGGGCGCAGGTATAAAAGCGCCCTCATAATTTATTCTACACCTAAATAATGTGTAATTCTTTGCGGAATCACAATAGTAAGTAATAATTACAGCAGTCAACTATAAGTAATTGAGTTCTTTTGCCTGCCTGATCAGCTCATCTCTAAATTGCGGGTGAGCAATATTGATTAATGAATTTGCCCGCTGCCGGATGGTTTTCCCATACAATTCTGCTACACCGTATTCTGTAACAACAAATCTGACATGATTCCTGCTGGTGACGACACCTGCGCCTGGTTTTAACATTGATGTGATCTTACTATTCACTGTTCCATCCCTGCTTATAGACATACTCGGCATGGCAATAATGGGAACCCCGCCTTTTGAGCGGGATGCGCCGTAAATGAAATCCAGCTGACCGCCGACACCGGAATATAATTTTGGTCCGATGCTGTCAGCGCAGACCTGCCCTGTCAGATCAATTTCAATTGCAGAATTAATGGCAACCATCCGGTCATTTTGCGCAATTACAAATGGATCATTCACATATTCTGTACGATGAAATTCTATCAAGGCATTATCATCAACCCAGTCATAAAGTCTTTTTGTGCCCAGGATAAATCCTGCCACAATTTTACCTGGGTGAAGTGTCTTCCTGGCGTTCGTCAACACTCCTGCTTCGACAAGATCAATGACACCTTCAGAAAATAATTCACTATGAATGCCAAGATCCTTTTTGTTGAAAAGGTAACTCAAAACAGCATCTGGAATAGCACCTATCCCCATCTGCATTGTTGCACCATCCGGAATAAGATCAGAGATAAATCCTGCGATTTTTTTTACTGTTTCATTATCACCGTCCTCAGTCATTGACATTTCTGGTATGGGATAGTTCACCGGAACAACATAACTGAGCCTGCTGACATGAATAAATGAATCTCCCAATGTTCTTGGCATCTGTTCGTTAACTTCTGCAATAATAAATTTGGCAGATTCTGCTGCAGTCTTTGTCAGGCCAACTTCAACACCCAGCGATCAAAAACCGTGTTCATCGGGTGGTGAAACATGAATCAGAGCAGCATCCAACGGGAGTACATTATTCTTAAACAATAATGGAAATTCCGAAAGCAAGACAGGGGTGAAATCAGCTCGTCCATCCTGTACAGCTTTCCGTACATTGGCACTGATGAACATGGTATTCACCCTCAGGTGACCTGCCATTTCCGGGGCCACGAAATCAGCCGGACCAACTGTCAGGGCCTGGCATATTTCAACATCCGTCAATTCAGGAGCTCTTCGAACAAGTGCAGCAAGCAATGTTTTGGGAACAGACACATTTCCAGTTAGAAATAATCTGTGTCCAGACAGGATATTTTTAACTGCTTCATCTGCCGATACTACACGGGATTGGTAAATACTCTTCCAGCTCATTGTCAATCACCCTCCAGGGAATCCCACTGCTGAAGATGGAGTAACTCACCTTTATAGGTATTCACTCCCAATTCGATTGCAGGATTATTTTTCATCGCAGCCTCAATGCCTGAAGATGCTATTTCAGAAATAAACGGAATTGCGGCATTCACAAATGCATAAGTTGCAGTCCTGGCGACCATAGCAGGTACATTGGGGACACAATAATGAATGATGCCCTCTTCAACATATGTTGGTTGGTCGTGAGACGTTGGCCGTGATGTTTCAAAACAACCGCCCAAATCAATACTTAAATCGATGAGAAGCGAGCGCGGTTTCATTTTTTTTATGGTATCCCTGCTGACAACAATCGGGGATCTCTCGCCAGGTACCAGTACAGCCCCAACAACAACATCAGCGTATGCACATGCCCGCTCAATGTTGCGGTTTGTAGCGATCATAGTAACAGCCTGGGGGTAGCGTTCACAAATATGCTGCAATGCATTCAAATCTTTATCTAGAACAGTTACATGTGCCCCAAGACCTATAAACACCTTGGCAGCATTTGAACCGGCAGAACCTCCGCCGATAACTACAACTTCCGCAGGCGGAATGCCGGCAATCCCGCCGATCAAAATTCCTTTTCCGCCAAAATTGGTCTGGAGATACCGGGCAGCAATCTGCCCTGCGAGTTGTCCGCCTATCTGGCTTAGCGGCCGCAAAACCGGCATTGAACCATCAGGAAGTTGAATTTGTTCGTAAGCGACTGAATTGACTTTTTGCTGGAGTAGCGCCTGTACCCTATCCTGCCTGGCAGATGCCAAATGCAGGAACCCCATCATGGTTGTTCCCGGGTTAAACCATTCCACCTCATCCTGCATGGGCCTGGCTAATTTTAGAACGAGCTCGGCTCTGCCGAAGGCTTCATGCGGTGAATAGACGATCTTAACGCCAGCCTGTTCATACTGCTGATCGCTGAAACCAGCACCCAGGCCGGCACCATGTTCCAAAAATATTACATGACCCTGGTGAACAAGTATCTCAGCACCTGCTGGAGACAAGCCAACCCTGTATTCAAATGGACGTCGTTCTTTTGGAATACCAATGTTCATACAAACTCCTGTTTGAGTCAGGGCGACCCATGTTTGGATCGCCCTGAAATAAGAATTTATGGCATTTGCAAAACATCACGAATGATTGGTAAGGCCCAATCGATCGTGTTTTTATCGATTACCAATGGCGGTGCAAACCGAATCACATAATCATGAGTTTCTTTTGCAAGAATACCCCGCTTTTGAAGTGCCTCACAAAAACGTCTAGCACCTTTTGATTCCTGGTTTAACTCAACACCAATTAATAAACCTCTTCCTCTAACTTGTTTAACATGTTTACTTGGAATTTCGCTCAACTGTTCAAGAAAATATTCGCCCAATTCCGTTGCCCTTTGAGCGAGTTTTTCATCGGTCAAGACCTTGATCGCAGCCCTGCCAATGGCTGCTGCCAAAGGATTGCCGCCAAAAGTCGATCCATGCTCACCGGGTTTGAATAGCCCCAGTAAGTTTTTATCACCAATGACTGCCGATATCGGATAAAAACCGCCTGATAATGCCTTTCCAAGAATGACGAGATCAGGCCGGATTCCTTCATGCTGGCTTGCCAACAATTTGCCGGTTCGGCAAAGTCCTGTTTGAATTTCATCAGCTATCAGCAGTACATTATGCTTCTTACATATCTCAGCTGCTTTTTGCAAATAACCTGCTGGAGGAATGATCACCCCGCCTTCACCCTGAATAGGCTCAAGAAGAACTGCTGCTGTGTTTGGATTGATGGCCTTCTCTAATGCTGCAGCATCCCCATACGGAACTTCAACAAAACCGGGTGTGAAGGGGCCGAAATCCTCCCGGTATGATGGTTCTGAAGAGAAGGAAACTATGGAAATTGTCCTTCCATGGAAGTTTCCAGCGGCAGTGATGATTTCTGCCTGATGCCGCTTAACGCCCTTTACAACATAAGCCCATTTTCTTGCTAGCTTAAGAGCAGTTTCAACTGCCTCAGCGCCTGAATTCATGGGAAGTGACATTTCGTAACCAGTTAACTCAGATAATTCCTTATAAAATAACGGGAGCTGATCATTTCGAAATGCGCGGGAAGTAAGTGTAACCTTGCTTGCCTGGGTAACCATCGCTTCTAAAATCTTAGGATGAACATGCCCCTGATTCACCGCTGAATAAGCTGATAGGCAATCCAGGAATTTATTTCCTTCTATATCATAAACCCATACGCCCTCAGCTCGTTCAATAACTACATCAAGCGGATGATAATTATGTGCCCCGTATTGTTCTTCTATTTCAATATATTTTTCAGTATTCATTTATCTGCACCTTTTGGAGTGAAAAAAAGATCTTCGCCCCGAGCGCCGCGCAGTCGAGAGGCATTAAAACAGCAATTATTGGAAATAATTATATTATGCAGCACCGAATAAGCGGGCAAGTACCGCTTTTTGAGCGTGCAGCCTGTTATGAGCCTGCGGGAAAATGACAGAATGTGGACCATCTGCAACTTCATCGGTTAATTCATGGTTTCGGTGAGCTGGTAAACAATGCATCACAATCACCTCTTTATCTGCCTTGCTCACCAAGGACTGGTTAACCTGGTAAGGTGGAAATACCTTTTCTCTTTTTGCGGTTTCTTCTTCCTGCCCCATGCTTGTCCAGGTATCAGTATAAATAACATGAGAATTTTTTACTGCAATTTCAGGATCAACAAAATAACTTATGCGTGACCCGCTAATTTTTGCCAGCTTCTCGCCAGTCTGACGGGCTTCAACGGGCATATCGTAACCTTCAGGATTAGCGATTATGAAATTTGCCCCCAGCATGACAGAAATATGCATCAAAGATACTGCCACATTGTTGCCATCCCCGACATAAGCAACATTCAAGCCCTTCATGCTTCCAAATTTTTCTATAATAGTCAAAGCATCTGCCATCGCCTGGCATGGATGGCTGAAATCACTCAATCCATTGATCACTGGAACCGAAGACCATTCAGCCAGATCAACAACATGTTGATGTTCGAATACACGTGCCATCACTGCTTGAACATAGCCGCTCAAAACCCTGGAAATATCAGCGATCGATTCTCGTTTTCCAAGTCCAATTTCTGATGGCGATAGATATAAAGCATCTCCGCCCATGTGCCGCATCGCCATATCAAATGAAACACGTGTCCGAAGGCTGGGTTTCTGGAAAATCATAGCAAGAACTTTGCCATGGAAAAGCGGTTTGTTACCCCCTGAAAAATGTTCCTTTTTTAACCTGATTGCTAAATTAAGAATGTCCTGAATTTCTTCTGGAGTATGATCTGCTACATCAAGAAAATGCTTCATAAAATATCGCTCTCCTGGATAAAAATGATTAATAATTAGTTTATTTTATTAAAACTATGAACAAAATTAGCGATTTTATTCCTAAATTGTATCATAATGAACCATTTAGTTCATTTGCGCACAATCAACACTGAGCGTCAACAACCTCTACCTATTGCCTGAATTTTTTCCAATATCTCATCATTCCATCCACAGACATCGCGACCGGGTTACCCAGTTGAAAAGCCACTATTGCTTTCGGGTCTAATCCTTGTGTCGCTGCCTGTTCATCCATCCAATGTTGAAATTCTAGCTTTAATGTTTCTACCGCAGGTTCCAATGGCATCCATTTGATAAGCCATTTTTCTACTTCGTCGAGGGTGCGCATTATTTCATCAAAGTGCCATTCAACATTTTGATAAATTCCAAAATGTGTCGGAGCAACCTGTTTAAAATTAAATGTTCTCAACAAATTAATTGTTTCCCGCCATTTTTCGATATTCAATTCAGGAGGCGGCATTGGAACACGGAGGTAGAGATAACCTGGAATTCTTACAGCACCAACATCCCCGGAAAAACATGTATCTTCAAACTTATAACAATAGTGATGCTCTGCATGGCCAGGCGTGTTGATCGGCAGAATACTGATATTTCCGATTACTAATTCCTGCCTATCCTGCAATATCACCAGGTTTTCCTCAGGAACAGGCAAAAATTTTCCCCATAATGTTTCCATCCTGTCACCATAAATTCTAGTTGCGCTATTTATCAGTTTTTCAGGGTTAAGCATATGAGCAGCCCCCATTGGATGAACACAAATTTTTGCGCCGTAACCTGCCAACTCACCCGCTGCTCCGGAATGATCCAGGTGAATGTGTGTTAATAATACGTGTGTAATATCCCCGAAACCATATCCATGTTTCCTTAGTCCATTTTCTAACCCGGGCAAAGCTGATCCTGGTCCTGATTCGATCAAGGCTATGCCATCATTGTGCCTGATCATATATGAAGCTACTGATAATGGCCGATTCTGAAAATTGATATCAATTATCTCAATTGGGGATTTTGCCATATTCTATTCTCCGAAGCGTTGATTTTTTCTGCAAATTTTGTCAGGATCTCTCTGATATTAGAACTATTATATACTCTCTCGACAAAAACTCCTCTGGCTTCGATGCGCTTTGCGATTGCTTCAGAACCTTCTTTGCCGCCAAAAGAATGGGCAGCAAGCAGCAAAACTACCGGGATTATTTTTCTCATTTGAAGAATGTCAATTGCCAAAAGCAGATCATTTGTCACTGCAGGTGAAATCAAAATAGCGCAGGAACCTCGCTGCATCTGGGCAGCCTGTAAACCCACAATGCTGGACAAAGGCAGCTTGCCATTTCCCAGGGCAAAAGCCAGGGTCTCTAAAATTTTACCTTCCTGTCTTTCAGACCTTTCAGCTGGGATAACAGTGTATTGAGAGCCCTCTGTCACTAACCCAACGGCTTTTCGTTTACTTATAAAAAAATGTGCTAATGATGCTGCTAAACTGACAGCATATTCAATGGTGGCCGGCGGCAGCTGTAGTTCAGGCCGGGTGGAAAAAATCCAATTATCCCGATATTTTGGGATCTGATAAGGCAGCGAGGCATGGGCCGATTGTTGCGCATCAAGAAATATCCAGAATTCAGATTGGGGATCTTGATCAAACTCCTTGACCATCAATTTCCCTTTACGAGCTGTGGTTGGCCAATGAATTATTTTCAATGCATCTCCATGAAAATATTCCCGAATGCTGCTGGCATGTGCCGTTATTTCAAATGATTTTCGTTCAATTGAATTACCGCCTGGCAGAAATCCGGCGGGATTTGCAAAATCATCGATTGGGATAACCATAGGAAGCACAAGTAATTCCGTTTCCGCAGCAATGGTTTTTCGGATGCTGAATAAACCAAAGGGATCACCTGAATGAAGTTCGGTTGGTCCAAGAAGAAAAACTCCGCGCTGCGTTAACCAACTCCTTGCAGAATATCTTCTTTTTTCGTTTGCACCGATCCAGGTCAATAATTTTGAACCTGAAGCATTGAGCAAACTGCTTCTATTTATAATTTCAATGAATGGCTTGGAAATTCTGCTTGTATTTGAAATCTCATAATTTTCCTCGAAAACATCCCCAACACTCGCCCTTAACGATCGGGCTTGCCGTTTTAAGGAAATATTATTTAAAGAAAATACACTGGACAACCAGTTATAGAACACAAATATTATGCCAAAATATACCAGGCGTGAAAAAATAGATGAGCCGATTGAAATCATTCCAACCAGCCCTATGATGAAATATAAAGCAAATAATAACCTGCCGAAATACCGCATTAATTTGAATAATTCCCGCCTGGAACAGGAACTGTCATTAATATTTCCTGAATAATTCTTTCACTCGTCACCTCTCTCAGCCTTGCTGCCGGATTGACGATAATTCGGTGACCCAAAACAGGCTGTGCCAGGGCTTTAATATCATCAGGGAGTACATAATCTCTGCCGTTTATTGCCGCAGATCGGAAGAGCACACGTCTGAACTCCAGTCACCTGAAGCTATC
>CAZBRI010000025.1:0-14997 GCA_964494055.1 uncultured Anaerolinea sp. | reverse complement strand
TTGCTGCCCTGCTTATCTATATTGGTCAGCGGATGCCGAATCAAGACATTGATACGTTTTCTGAGCGGCTAAATGAATATTCTCAAAGCGGTGAATCAGTTTCTTTGGATGAAATTGAATTATCACAGCCTTTCAGCGAGCGTGTCATCTATCCTTTCCTGCGCCGATTTGGAGAGATGTCTGCGAAAAATACTCCCCAAAATGTTTTACAGGAAACTACCCGGAAAATCGAACTGTCCGGAAAAGCAGGCTTTGTAGATGCCCCGTTGTTCCTGGCTTCCAGGTTTGTTGCAGCTGCTCTCCTGGGAATTGCAGTGTTCCTGGTTTGTACGGTATCAATTCTGGCTCAGCCTTTGCCACGGGCAATACTTTACTCAATGATCGGTCTGGCGGCTGGTTTTTTTGTGCCGCAATTATGGCTGGACGATGCTATCAAGAAAAGGCAGCTGGAAGTCAGGAAAGCTATGCCTGATGCACTTGATCTATTAACCATATGCGTTGAAGCAGGTCTCGGATTTGATGCTGCCATGTCAAACGTGGCCAAGAAATGGGAAAATGAATTATCACTGGCTTTCGCCAGGGCCATTCGGGAGATACAGCTGGGGAAAGTTCGGCGGGAAGCACTTAAAAGCATGGCTGACCGGATCGAACTAGCGGAGATGTCCAGCTTTGTGGCAGCGATTATCCAAAGCGAACAGCTGGGTGTGAGTATGGCAAAAGTTCTGCGAATTCAAGCTGAACAAATGCGTATGAGGCGCAGGCAGTATGCTGAAGAATTGGCTCATCAAGCTCCTGTTAAAATGTTGTTACCCATGGTTGGTTTTATCTTTCCATCGATCTTTATCGTGTTGATGACCCCTGCCATTTTACAGATCATGAAAGTCAATATGGGCGGTGGATAAAAAAGCTGTATGTCTAACCGCTTAAAATACGGGTTTTATCATCTCCTCTGGAGCGGGTTGGATTTATTATTCCCCCCGGCCTGCGGAGGATGCGGGAAATTAGGTACCCGCTGGTGTGATGATTGCAATAGCCAAATGATTTTTTTACCTCAGCCTATTTGCGATATTTGTGGTGAACCGGCAATCCAAAAAGGTATTTGTGAAAGGTGTAAAAAACAAAATCCCGGGTATGAAATGTTGAGATCATGTTTTGTCTACACTGAACCGGTTCGAACAGCACTTTTAAAAATGAAATACCATCAACAGCTTGGCCTCGGAGAAGTGCTTTCTTCCTATATGGCGATATATTTGCAAAAATGTGAATGGGAGCTGGATTGTATCATTCCGATACCTTTGAGCGAACAAAGATTTAAAGAACGAGGCTATAATCAAGTTAACGTGATTGCTCATCCGTTGTCACTAATGATCGGTTGGAAATACTTGCCGGGTGCATTAAAACGCATCAGGCATACAACTTCGCAAGTTGGGTTGAGCGGGGGAGAGAGAAGAAAAAACGTTCAGGGTGCTTTTCAGGCAAATCCCAAACTGGCTGCTGGTAAAAATATTTTACTTATTGATGATATTGCCACAACCGGCGCCACCATTGAAGCAGCTTCAATCGCTCTTCGGGCAGCAGGTGCGAAAAATGTTCGCGCCCTGACTTTTGCGCGTGCGATTCCAAAATATGGTTATGATAACCATAAAACTACCCTACCTTTCCATCCATCATTTTGATGGGTGAGATTCCATCCTACCATCCTTATTGAGGAGGCACTATGGCACAGAATTTAGTAATAAATGGACATGAGTTTGAAGTAACTGATCACATGAGTGATTATGTGAACAGGAAGGTGGCAAAGCTTGATCGTCACCTCGATTCGATTGAACAGATCCGTGTTGAACTTGGGTTTGTTAAAGCGGCCAGGAGCGCTTCTGACAGGTATGTCGCGCAAATGACCGTCAACGGCAAGGGCTTTATCCTCAGATCAGAAGAACGGTCGGATGATATTCGGACAGCGATAGACGCAGCTGTTGAAAAATTATCCAGGCAGGTCAATCGTTACAAGGATAAGAGAAACCATGGGCGTGGTGATGGAAAATCCGCCTCTGATGTTTCACCAGAAATGGAATTACCGGTTGAAGAAGAACAGGAAATTACTCCTGTAATCATTCGGAGAAAAGAATTTGATTTGATTCCAATGGCGGAAGAAGAAGCTATTGAACAGATGAAACTCCTTGGTCACGATAATTTCTTCGTCTTCTATAACGTGAAATCAGCCGCTGTTAATGTATTATACCGACGGCGTGACGGGACATACGGGTTGATCGAGCCCAGGGTTAGATAATTTTATTATCAATTGATGTACTTTCTGATGCATTAGCAGAGTAAAATAGACTGACCCGAAAGGGTCAGTCTATTTATTGGAGATCATATGGAAAACATCGATTTTGATGATGCCATTTTGGAACCGGGTTGGGAAGAAAAAATTGATTTTAAATCCATCGAGAGCTCCATTCACAAAATGATCGTTGCTTTTGGCGAAGATCCTGAAAGGGATGGGCTGCTGAAAACACCGGAAAGAGTTGCGAGAATGTATGCTGAATTGCTCTCAGGGTATCATGCAGACCCTGATGCTTTGATCAATAATGCAATATTTGATGTCCAGTATGATGAAATGGTACTTGTGAGAGATATAGAATTTTATAGTTTATGTGAGCATCATATGCTGCCTTTCATTGGCAGGGTTCATGTGGCATATATCCCCAGCGGAAAAATATTAGGACTTTCTAAAATCCCCAGAATTGTTGAAATGTTTGCCCGCAGGCTCCAGGTCCAGGAGAGAATGACCAGGCAGATTGCTGATTTTTTAAGGGATCTGTTGCAGCCTCAAGGTGTGGCTGTCGTAGTTGAGGCAATGCATTTATGTTCCATGATGCGTGGTGTGAAAAAACATAATGCCAGAATGACAACTTCAGCCATGCATGGGGCTTTCAGGGCTAACCTGGCAACACGGCAGGAGTTCCTGGACAATATTTCCAGAGGTTCAACACAGCTGCATATTTGACATGATGTGAAATTGGTATTTCCTGTAACAAATTCTATTAACAATTCTTGTTATTTTTCTCTTTCGATTTCGACCCCGACGGATGCTGTAAAGGTAATCGCCGTTGTTTTTTCAACCCTGATGTTTACTTTTTGAACCCCTGGCGTTTCCAGGCATAAACTGGCGATATCTTCAGCCAGGGCTTCTACCGTCAGCCTGCCGGCCTGCTCGGCGAGTGCCTTCACCTTTAAAGATATTTTTTCATAATCAACACACAAGGTTATATCGTCATGTTTTGCAGCTTCGCGAATATCTGTCGATAAAATAATGTTAATCAACATTTCCTGGGGGGTGATTCTTTCATGATCATAAATGCCAATTATTCCCTGTACCTTCAGGTCTTTGATGATGATCTTATCCATTTCCCGAATCCTTTTTTGAGTATCTTTTTCTATGGTCCAGAACGATGAAAACAATTAATAAAATGACCCAATAAATAATCTGCTGACTCCGGATTCCCCCAAGGATTATCTGACTGTCACCTCGAAAACCTTCAATAAATAGCCTGGCAGCGGCTGTAAGTGCAATAAAATTTAGAAACAAAATCCCGGAATGATTTCGGGATTTATTAATCACTGGCGCTAAAAACAAAATGATCAGGGACAAAAATAATTCATAAAATTGGGCCGGGTGCCGGATGGCTCCCCATAATTGGATGCCCCAGGGCAGGCTGGTGACTGAGCCATATGCTTCACCTGATGCGATGTGGGAAATCGAAACTCCGACAAATATAACTGCGAGAAGCGGGACAAGTGAATCCAAACCTGACCAAATTGGTATTTTCTTTTTATTCAGGAAAAGGATCATTCCCAAAAGGCCGATCGAATATCCCATGAATGGATCCATCATTCCTGAGTTGAGTGAAAAAACTCCTGTTGGAGTTTGAATAAATGCTGCAAAATTTTCGAAAATATAACCTAACCTCGCCCCTATCATCCCGGAAATAACAGAGATAATCACCAGATTATATATATCATCTGATTTAACGCCGATTTTCGGGGCAAATTTTTCGGATAATGATATGCCAAACCAGAGTGAGATCAATATACTGAATTGAGGAACAGGTATTGCAAGTGGACCGAGATTGATTATCGGGAACATCAGGGTTTATCCTCGAGTAATTGATTTATTGTACTTTCAAGGTAAGCCTCACTCATCGGACCGCCAAGTTCAATTTGCCTGATGATTCCTTGCTTATCAATAAAATATGTGCTCGGAAGGGATTGAATTCGATATGTCTTTGTTGCAAGCCCGGTCAGGTCCATAAGGACAGGAAAACTAAGGTTGTTGGTTTTTATAAAATTTGCAACGTCCGAAGCTTTATCCTGAATTGTTGAATCGACCGCCAAAACTACCAAACCTTTATCGCTATACCGCCGATATATACTTTCAATTGCGGGCATTTCCGCTTTGCAGGGAGGGCACCAGGACGCCCAAAAATTAACAAGTACTACCTTGCCCCTGAAATTAGAAAGCTGATATTCCTTCCCGGTCATCGATTTGAGAGAAATGGCAGGAGCTAAAAAATCTTTTTGCGGTGCCGGGATACTCCGGGTGCTGACCATATTTGATGTTGAAGCAGAAATCCAGATCCATGCCAATCCCAGGATCAACACAAATAAATAAAATAGCCGTGCCCTTTGTTGTTGCAGAAAATTCATTTTGCCTCTATATTTAATGTATGTTCAATCATACTTTCTTTTCTTATTTGATGCAAAAATATGCTATTTGACACAGTTCTTTACATCGGAGTTGACACTTCAGGCGGACGAAAGCCGTTTAGTTACGCTGCCCTGGATCAAACCGGAAAATTGGTTGCACTCAACAGCGGTGAAATTGAGGACGTACTTGGTTTTATTGGCGGTCTACCCGGTGCAGTGGTTGCCGTGAATGCTGCCCACAAACCCAGCCGAGGACTGGTCAGGCAGGATAATATCCGTCAAAGCCTGCCTCCTCTCCGCATATCCGGGAGAAGCCTGGATATGCGTTTATCAGAGCATATCCTTCGCGAGCATGGAATAAATATTTCCATGACCCCTTCAAAAAAAGAACTCTGCAGCGGCTGGGTACAATCTGGATTCGAATTTTACAAGCAGATAGAAGGACTGGGATTTATCCAACATCCTGATACGAATGCAAAATTTCAATGGCTGGAAACCCATCCGCATGCATGTTTTTGCTCGCTTTTGGGTCAGAATCCATTACCGCGTCCTTCGCTGGAAGGCAGGTTACAAAGGCAATTGATATTATACGAACAGGAAATTGATATTCGGGATCCAATGGATTTTTTTGAAGAAATCACCCGGCATAAATTGATACGGGGAATTTTGCCGATGGATATGATCTATTCATCCGAAGAATTGGACGCAATAGCTGCAGCCAATACGGCTTTTGTTGCTGCAAAACACCCTGAACAAATACTGAAAGTGGGTGATCCGGATGAGG
Source organism: uncultured Anaerolinea sp. (assembly GCA_964494055.1). Classification (GTDB taxonomy): domain Bacteria; phylum Chloroflexota; class Anaerolineae; order Anaerolineales; family Villigracilaceae; genus UBA5195. Next base: position 9,506 of record CAZBRI010000025.1, on the reverse strand, counting down.
GGCAGATCACCCTGCCTGTCATTCAACTTAAAGCAAAATATTAAAAACCAAATACATTAATCGGTTATGTATCTCAGCTTTTGAAATAAATAAATAGGAACATAAAAAACATTAAGAAGCCGGTTCCTAAAAATATGATTGAAGTTTCTATAGAGTTTTTTTGAAAAAATGCAGCCAGTCCAAATAAAACCCATGCCATGGGATGAAAATAGTGCAGAATGTATTTTTCAAGGGAGAGATTTTTCAGATCTTTGATTTTTGACTTTGGCCAAACGAAAATAAATAAGCTTGCCAGGATAAAACAAAAAAAACCGATGAGAGGGTAAGGGATACCAAAAAGTGAATAATTTTCCATTTTCTTTATCTCCGGAATACAGGTAAATAATAGGTTCAGGTTAAAAGAGTATTTATTTTTAAAGCCGGATTAAGAATCCGCAATATTCACAATTGATCGAATCCTGACCTCTCAAAACAACCTGGGTCAAATTCCCCCCGCAGGATGGGCATTGGGAAGGCAAGGCTTTTACTTTATCAATTTCTGCCTGGTCAATCATAACCGCCTTGCTTTTATCAAAATCTTTTGCTTTGGCTCTATTTAATAATGGCAGCCAGGCATTGCAATCCTGCAATATATGCAGATGAGCAGTTTCAAGAGCAGCCCCCTCGTTGAATCGAATATCCAGGTGATCTTCATTTTTTAATAAACCCATTTTTGAAGGAACAACTTCACCAAGCAGTATGACAGGATTTTCCCATTTTAATTCCTGGACCATCTTCTTTTCTGTTGTGATAAAAAGTACCTTTTTTGTAGCGACTTCTTCTTTTTGTTCAAAAAGGATTCTTTGATCTGTAAGAAACAATATTCCTTCAGGATCATCGGATCGTTCCTTGACATCCTTACACCAGACAGCTTTGACGGCCATGATGCCGCCTTCGGTTGACAGTAATGAAAATTTTGCCTCAGCTAACTGCGTCAACATAAAATCGATTTCATCCAGATGTTTTTTGGTTTCCTGGGCATTATTTTTAAAAGAATTGAACATGCTGGTTATTGTATTTTCTGCTGAACGGATTTTATCTTCGAGCGAATCCATATCCGTTTCTATTAATGACAACAACGATTTTGCGGCCGGGATATTATTTTTTGAGGCATTTAATTGGGAAAATTTTTGTTCAATCAGCCGGATATCTTGCTGCAGGATGGTTGTTTGATTGTTCACCTGGTATTGAATGGGCGGGTACAGCTTACTCCACTGTAAGGGTAAATCCGCTGCCTGGTTTTCGAGCTCTTTTTCAAAGACATATCCACGGCTTCTAAGCTGAGAAACAAACTGTTTCATTCCATTTACCATGGTTTGGAGATCTTCAATCGCATCAACTGTTGATTTCAACCGAATATTGTCCTGCATCCAGCCAATTCGTGTTTGCAGTGCGCTGATGTCATTCGAAATCTGTTCAATGGGTGAGGGGGTGGTCATGGCATCTCCATAATGAAGCGGAATATTTATAAAAGTATAAACCAAAATTCGGCATGGTAAAATAACAAAAAAAGATAAATTAATTATTCACACGGACTATTCATACTAAAAGCGGTCTGAATAGATATTGAAAGTTGAGGAAGTTTATGGCAGCAGAAATTGAAGAGAAGTGTATTAATACCATCCGGTTTTTATCCGCAGATGCCGTACAGCAAGCCAATTCAGGTCACCCCGGATTACCGATGGGGGCGGCAGCCCTGGCTTTCACCATCTGGACCCGGCATTTGCGGCATGACCCGCAGTCCCCAAAATGGTTTAACCGGGATCGATTTATTTTATCCGGCGGTCACGGTTCAGCCTTACTATATTCGCTTTTGCACTTAACCGGGTATGCAGTATCGCTTGAGCAGGTTAAACAATTAAGGCAGTGGAAAAGCCTGACTCCAGGTCATCCTGAATTTGATTTCACACCGGGTGTGGATGCAACAACCGGCCCTTTAGGTCAGGGGTTGGCAAATGGTGTCGGCATGGCGATTGCAGAATCGCATTTAGCCGTTGAGTTTAATCAACCTTCATATCCGATTGTTGATCATTTTACATATGCCATCGTCACAGATGGCGATCTAATGGAAGGAATTTCGTCTGAGGCAGCATCATTAGCCGGTCATTTGAAGCTGGGGAAACTTATTTACCTGTACGATGATAATCATATCTCTATTGAAGGAACAACAGAGGTTGCCTTTACTGAAGACAGAATGGCCCGTTTTGCCGCTTTTGGATGGCATACACAGGTAGTAAGTGATGGAAATGATGTGGATGCAATCGATGCTGCGATTATCAAGGCAAAATTGGATCAAAGACCGTCCATCATCGCCGTACGCACAACGATCGGCTTTGGAATGCCTGGACGGGCGGGTACGGCAAAAGCACATGGTGAACCGCCAGGTGACGAAGAATTGAATGGCGCAAAAAAAGCCCTGGGGTGGCCGGTTGAACCCCGGTTTTATATTCCGGAAGAAGTTAGCCAATTCTTCAAAAACCTGCTGGTTAAAAATCAGGGTTTGCACTCAGACTGGAATAAGCTGTTTGAAGAATACAGAATGAGCAGCCCTGCAAAAGCCTCTGAATTTGAACAAAGAATGAATAATGAGTTACCAGCAGGCTGGGATTCTGATTTGCCAATCTACCCGGCGGATCCAAAGGGTGTTCAGACCCGGGCAGCTTCCGGGAAATCTTTGAACCATTTTGCTGGAAAAATTCCCGGTCTGATGGGCGGCTCGGCTGATCTTGCACCATCCAACAACACTGCCATGGCGGGATTGGGTGATTACCAAAAAGATACTCCTGCCGGCCGCAATATGCATTTTGGCGTCAGGGAACATGCCATGGGTGCGATCGTTAATGGAATGGCTTATCATGGCGGATTCCGGCCATTTGGTGCAACCTTCCTGGTATTTGCAGATTATATGCGGTCACCGATCCGTCTTTCTGCATTATCCCATTTACCATCCATTTGGATCTTTACGCACGATAGTATTGGTGTAGGGGAGGATGGGCCAACTCACCAGCCAGTGGAACACATCGCTTCTCTGCGGGCCATTCCTGGTCTTGTCACCATCCGTCCTTGTGATGGGAATGAAACCATTCATGCCTGGAAAACAGCGCTTGCAAGAACAAAAGCGCCGACTGCATTAATATTTACCCGGCAAAATTTGCCAACACTTGATAGAAGCGTTTATGCTGATCCAGCACTCCTTGAAAAAGGGGCGTATGTTCTGGCTGATATGGGTGATGCAGCCCCCGAGTTGATCTTGATGGCATCCGGATCTGAAGTTTCTTTGATTGTGGATGCCGGAGGGCGGCTGGCAGCGGAAGGTATAAATGTCAGACTGGTTTCTGTTCCCAGCTGGGAGTTATTTAAATCCCAATCAGCGGAATACAAAGAATCTGTGCTGCCAAAGACTGTGAAAGCCCGCCTGGCTGTCGAAGCAGGAATTTCAATGGGGTGGGAAAAATTCACAGGTGATGAAGGTTTGATCATCAGTATCGAGCACTACGGTGCATCAGCCCCGGCCAATATACTGTTCAAGGAATTTGGTTTCACGGTAGATAATGTTATTGAAAAAGCAAGAAGCCTGGTTTCGAAATGAAGATAGCTGTTGCTTGTGATCATGCTGGTTTCCCGCTTAAGGCTTTTATTATTGATATTGTGAGGTCTGAAGGGCACGAAGTATTTGATCTTGGAACAGACAGCGTGACTGCTGTTGATTACCCGGATTATGCTGTGAAGGTTGGAAAAAGCATACTATCTGGCAAGGCAGATCGGGGAATACTGCTGTGCGGTTCTGGCGTCGGTGCGAATATTGCTGCTAATAAAATCAAGGGTATATATGCGGGTGTCTGTCACGACACATATTCTGCTCACCAGGCTGTTGAACATGATGACATGAATGTCCTTTGTTTGGGGGCACGGATCATCGGTCCGGAACCTGCGAGAGAAATCGTGGCTGCATTTTTACGTGCCAGGTTCGTAGGCAATGATCCGGGTCAGGAACGGCACAAAAAACGTGTTGAAAAGGTAAGAAACCTTGAAAAGTAAAGTTTAGTATTTGATGAAAAATAACTTGTGGAGTTGTAAATGACAAACAAAATTTCAATCTTAACCAGCCTGGGACAATCCCTCTGGTACGATAATATTCAGCGCAGCCTGTTATCCGGCACCAGTGGCGAGGCAAAAGGTGCCCTCCAGGCCATGATCGAAAATGGCGATATCAGGGGAGTGACATCCAACCCGAGTATCTTTCATAATGCCATCGCAAAATCGCATGACTATGACAGCTCGTTGAAGAAACTGGCTGCAGCAGGTACTGCCTCAGAAGATATATTCTGGCAGATTGCAATTGAAGATATTTGTGCTGCTTGTGATCTATTTGAGCCTCTGTACAGGGAGACCTCTGGAACTGATGGTTATGTCAGCCTGGAAGTGAGCCCTTACCTGGTGGATGACACAGCCGGCACAGTTGCCCAGGCAAAAGAGATCTGGAAGAAAGTCAATCGGCCCAATCTGATGGTGAAGGTTCCTGCAACAAAAGCAGGGATTCCTGCGATACGTGAGCTGATCGCAGCCGGGATCAATATCAATGTAACCTTGATTTTCTCCATAGATCGTTACAAAGATGTGATGGATGCTTATGTCAGCGGACTGGAAGATTGTTTACTGGCAGGTGGAAACATTGAAAATATTCATTCAGTAGCATCATTTTTTGTATCAAGGGTCGACAGCAAGATAGATCCAAAACTCCCGGCAGGTTCTGTGCTGTTGGGAAAAGCAGCCATTGCGAATGCGAAAATTGCCTATTCTGAATTTCGTAAATACTTTGGTGAAGCCCGTTTCGGAAAACTTCAATTGGCAAAAGCGAATTTCCAGAGGCCTTTATGGGCATCGACCGGGACAAAGAATCCGGCTTATCCCGACACATTATATGTCGATCAATTGATCGGACCGGCGACTGTCAATACAGTTCCTCCTGCGACTCTGGATGCATTCAGAGATCATGGACATCCTGAATTGACCATCATGAATGACCTCGATGAATGTATTAACCAATTAGCTGACCTGGAAAAACTGGGGATCAAGATGTCTTCAATTACTGCCGAGCTGGAATCTGAAGGTGTCAAAGCCTTCAAGGATGCCTTTACAGCACTCATCCAAACTATTGATGAAAGACGTGCCGGCGGGTTGTGATCCGGGATTGTTCAAATGAAAAAACAAAGAGGAGCGGGCTGCCCGCTCCTCTTTGTTTTCTATAAACCTTTTTTCATTTTTTCAAGGCTGTCATCCCCCAGTTTATTCAGGATCTTATAGGTAAGCGGTTGATTCCCAAGCCATCCGGTGATCTCACCAATCAATCTGGTGATGCCTTTTGGTTTTGGGGGCAGGGAAACATATTCTGAATAATCGATGACCTTTTCATTAATTTTAAACGTGTAACGGCTTGTACGTTCGATCGATGGATTTGATGCTAAAAATTTCCTCGCATCATCCCATTGTTCCCTTGATAACTTCTGCGGAAGATCGGATGTTGCTTTGAATTTGCAGATCTCTGCCAGGTTTCTGAGAAGTTCTTTTTGTATGGCGGATAATTTCTTTTCATCAGAGATAAAATAAACCACATCCGGATCGACGTGTAACAGGGATGATAACCAAAAGCGATTGATTGAAGTCCGCAGGGCATTTTTTACTGAGGGAGTAGCCGGGTTATAGAGTAAAACGGCATCCCGGTAATCTTCCCAGGTGCCTGCTACATCCGGACCAATACGCATACCATCGCATAAACCGAGTGACGGGATGACAGGAGCACCGCAAGTCAGAAAGAATATCTTTTCTCCGAGCGTTTTCCTGATTACCTTAAGCCCCATTCGGTAAGCTGCTTCACGCGGAATATTCTGGTAACGAATTCCTGGCAGCGCTCCGGCATACAGGAAATCGAGTTTTACATACTCAAATCCCCAGTCCATGACCTGTGTCATCAATTGTTCGAGCCATTCAAGAACCTGGGGATGAGTTGTATCCAGCGCAAATAATTGCTCTCCCCAATTGAAACCGGCCGATATGGGTTTACCATTTTCATCCCGGACCAGCCATTCCGGGTGGTCACGATACGTTTTTGAGGATGGAACAACCAGTAATGGTGCCAGCCAGAGACCAGCCTGCCTGCCGGTTGATTTGATATTGTCAGCCAGGGCTTTCATCCCAGCCGGAAATTTTGTATTCGCCTGCCATTCGCCAATCGCCTTTTGCCATCCATCATCAACCTGAATTACATCAAATGGCATGTCAGCCATGGAATTAATGACTTTTTGAAGTGATTGTTCATCGATTGATGAATAAAAACTATACCAGGAACACCAGATATTACCCGTTTTTTTGGGGTTTGAACTTCCAAAATGCAGCTTCAGTAAATCTGCATATGCATCAAAAACATCAAATTCTGAGCCGTATGCTGTGAACCAAAGCTGTTCTTCATTTGGGCTGCAGTTGTTTTCATACCAGCCCTGCAGTGTGCCGTTGTGATATTGAACATGGCTGTCTAAACCCAGGGCACCCAGCAGCAGGATTTTTCCATCCTCTAATTCAACAGCACCAACCCATGAACCATTTGGGAAGGGGTGATTGGCGTAAACAGGATCAATCTGCATCGGGTTGAGCAAATAAGGTTTTGACCTTGGAAGAGGTTCCAGATCCGTCCAGGCAGTCAATGACCAGGACTGCCAGCCATGCGTGTAATACTTTTTCACCTTACCGGGAATTTCCAGGCTGACATTTTTACCGTTGATGACAAATCCATTCTCAGCATTGGAGACAGTTTCGAAACGCGCTATAATCTTAATTGATTCAAATTCTAGTATTGGCATCTTGTTTTCCCGGGAAACGATTGAATAATTATCAAAAAGATTCTACGCTAAAAACTCGGATCTCGCGCAGGGATTTTATCAAAATAACCCTTTTGGCGGGTTTTGGAATAATTTCTGCAGGTTCATTCAAATTAGTCAGCCATCTGGCTGACGCGGATCAGATCGAGGTCAGAAAACTCAAAATAAGACTGCCCCGGCTGCCGGCAGCATTTAATGGGATACGCGTGGCGCAGATCAGTGATATTCATCTGGGGGGATGGATGACTATTGAAAGGATGAAAAAAATTTTCACCGGTGTTAAGGATCAGAAACCTGACCTTGTAACTATTACCGGTGATTTTGTTCAGAGTTCATTGTGGAATAGATTACCGCCTGGATATGTGCTGGCACTGGAAACAGAATTGACTGAATTGAGCAGTATATCACCCACAGCGGCAGTGCTTGGAAATCACGACAATTGGGCTGATCCGATCAAAATAACTGAATTATTACTCAGGAGCGGTGTCAGAATACTTAATAATGATATTCACCGCATTCAATCAGGTAGTGAGTTTATTTATATGTCAGGCATCAATGATGTTTATGCAAGGGAAAATGACCTGAACCAGGTATTAGGAAAATTAACTAAAAAAACATGTAATATATTACTGGCACATGAGCCCGATTTTGCTGATGTGAGTTCAGCGACTGGTTTTTTTGACCTGCAATTGTCAGGTCATACCCACGGGGGACAGGTGAATATTCCATTTTTCGGGACACCCGTATTGCCTTATCTAGGGAAAAAATATCCTGACGGATTATACCGGGTTGGAAACATGTTCCAGTACACTAACCGCGGCGCGGGAATGGTCAGACCGTATATCCGTTTCAATTGCCCGCCTGAGATTACCATAATGACCCTTGTCAGTGCTTGATTGCTTGCCGGTATGACCCCTTATTGTTATAATATTGGTCAATATCTGCGATGATGGAAACGAGTACACATGTGCAGCTGTCAGCGAATCCGGAATTGGTGAGAGCCGGACCAGTGAAACAGGTGGAATATCCTTCCGGAGCTTCGATCTGAACGCGTGAGCAAGTAAGAAAGACGGTATGGTTACCGTTATACAAACCAGAGACTGAAAAAAAAGTTCTCGAATAAGTGCCTGCTTGACAGGAAACCGGGTGGTACCGCGTGAGTAATTATGGCTCTCGTCCCAGAGTGGATGAGTGTTTTTTTTTAATTTTCGGAGGTGTTGAATGACTTTTAAACCTGTCTCTCCCAAGCTGGATATACCTGCCATGGAAGAAGCCGTATTAAAAACATGGAAAAGGGAAAAGATTTTTGAAAAATCCTTATCTTCCAGGGAAGGCGGACCAGAATATGTATTTTATGAAGGTCCTCCAACAGCCAATGGAAAACCCGGCGTGCATCATGTTCTGGCGCGGGCGTTCAAAGATATGTTTCCGCGGTACAAGATCATGCGCGGTTACCATGTCTCCCGCCGCGGCGGGTGGGACACGCATGGTTTGCCGGTTGAGATCGAAGTAGAAAAGCGACATGGTTTTACTAATAAGCAGCAAATTGAAGAATATGGCATAGCAAAATTCAACGAAGAATGCCGAAAGTCAGCTTTCGATTACATCCAGGATTGGGAAAGGTTAACAGACCGGATCGCATTTTGGGTTGATCTGAAGACTGCTTACGTTACTTTTACCAATGAATATATTGAATCGGTCTGGTGGATCCTGAGACAATTTTGGGAAAAAGACCTGCTTTACCAGGGTTTCAAAGTTGTACCTTACTGCCCTCGATGCGGCACACCCTTATCAGACCATGAAGTAGCCCAGGGTTATGATGAAGCTGTAGATCCATCTGTTTTCATACGTATGCCTTTGATGGATGAACCCGGCACTTCGCTTCTGGTGTGGACCACCACCCCATGGACATTGCCTGCCAACGTTGCTGTGGCAGCAGGGCCTGATATTGACTATGTGAAAGTTGAACATAAATTGGGAGAAGGCGGATCAGAAAAATTGATCCTGGCTCAATCACTGGTTGGAAAGGTGTTCAGGGATGAAGAAGTTAAAATTCTTGAAACCTTCAAAGGAAAAAAGCTTAAAAACACGCGTTATAAACCTTTGTTTACATTTTTACCACCCGAAAAACCAGCGCATTATGTGGTTATTGCTGATTATGTCACAACCGAGGATGGAACAGGACTTGTGCATATTGCACCGGCATTTGGCGCAGATGATATGAAAGTTGCCATGGAATATGATCTGCCGATCATTATGACAGTTGCTCCAAATGGTACATTTATCCCGGAAGTGACCCCCTGGCGTGGTGTATTCGTTAAGGATGCAGATGAATCGATCAAGACCGATCTAAGTAACCGCGGCCTATTGTTCAGAGCTGAACTTTATACCCATACTTACCCATTTTGTTGGCGCTGTAAGACACCCTTATTGTATTATGCCCGGGAAGCCTGGTACATTCGTACCAGTCAATATAAAGACAAACTGGTTTCCTTAAACCAGACCATCAATTGGGTTCCCGATCACATCAAAGACGGAGATCGGAAGAGCGTCGTGTAGGGCAAGAGTGTTCAGAGCCGGTTAAGAGTCGTCGGG
>CAZBRI010000024.1:0-15156 GCA_964494055.1 uncultured Anaerolinea sp. | reverse complement strand
CGGCTCTGAACACTCTTTCCCTACACGACGCTCTTCCGATCTAATTGCAACACCAAACTGCAACATGTCCAAATCAGCTTCAGAATGTGAATCCGTATTAATACTGATCGGGATGCCCATTTCTCCCGCCCTGCGGCTATAAATATCATCCAAATCCAAACGGTAAGGATTGGCGTTTATTTCTAAAGCAACACCGCTCTCAGCTGCAGCTTTTAAAACGGCATCCATGTCCAGGTCAGCCCCTTCCCTGTCTGGAATCAACCTTCCGGTTGGATGACCAATGATATCAACATTCGGATTACGGATTGCATTGATTAACCGTTGTGTCACTACGTCTCTAGGCTGTCGTAATACTGTATGGAGAGATGCCAAAACAAGATCCAGAGAAGCCAGGAATTCATCCGGGTAATCCAGGCTGCCGTCAGCTTTGATCTCTACTTCTGTTGCATGCAGGATACGAATACTGTCACCCAACACTTTCTGTGCAGATTCGATCTCTATCTGCTGTTCTTCATGTCTTTCCATGGAGAGGCCGCCAGTGATCCCCAGGCTGACACTGTGATCAGTAAATGCAATGACTTTAATTCCCCGTCTCGCGGCAGCTCTCGATAACTCTAAAATGCTTAATTTACCGTCAGACCAGGTTGAATGCGTTTGAAGATCGGCACGAATATCTGTAATTTTTATCAATTCTGGTAATCTGGCCGCACGAGCAGCCTGAACTTCGCCATGATCCTCCCTGAGTTCCGGAGCGATCCATGGAAGCCCTAACACCTGGTAGACTTCTTCCTCAGATGCACACAGGATTTCGCCCGAACCATCTACTTTAGTAAAAGCATGCTCAGAAAGAGAAAGCCCTTTTTCCAGGGCCAGCTGCCGAAGCTGAACATTATGTTCCTTTGATCCGGTTGCATATTGCAATGCTGTGCCAAATTTTTCAGGAGGATGCACCCAGAGCTGGGCACGGACCCCATCGCCAATTTCGATGCTCGCCTTGGTTTCCCCTTTACCTAAGACCCGAATCACCCCAGGGAGCGAAACAAATGCTTCCATGACAGCTGCTGAATTTTTAGCCGCAGCCAGGATATCCAGGTCCCCGACAGTTGATCGCATTCTTCTTAATGAGCCTGCGGTTGAAGCAGCCGTCACACCGGGGATTTTCATTAACACTGCAATAATTTCCTGTGCCAGCGGGTAAGCTCGCCAAAGCGGGATCCTGCCGGTTCTCCTGGCTAACGATTCAATTCCAGCGATTATTTGTGCTTCAGATTTTTCTCCCATTCCCGGTAAGCTCCGGATTTTTCCGGCTGCTGCAGCCTTTTCAAGCTGATCAATATTTATTATTCCAAGTTCCTTCCAAATCAGCGTTATTTTTTTCGGACCCAGGCCGGGAATTTTCAACCAATCAGCCAGTGTGACCGGAACTTCCAGTTTTAAATTTTCTAAAAACTGAAGTTTTCCGGTATTTAATAATTCTTCAATTTTTTCTGCAATGGCTTTCCCTACACCTGGAATTTCTTTCAGTCTGCCTTCCCGCTGGAATACATTGACATCGGATCCTAACGCTGCCAGGCTTTCAGCTGCCTTCCGGTATGCCAAAATCACATAAATCACTTCCCCTTTAATTTCCAGGAGATTAGCAATCAATGTGAAAGTATCCGCCAATTCACGATTATTCATCTTTGCCTCAAACTCAATATACTTGCATTAATTAGACAACTATTGTCTGGAATATTTTACTATTGATATTCATATTGTCAAAAGACATCAAGAAATAATTAATTTTTCTTAAGAGAACCAATAAAAAAAGTGAGATGAGGCAATATATTCCCATCTCACTTTTAATCACTATTAATTTTTTTTGAAACAAGTAGTTTGATTTAAGCCCAAAACATTTCACCAGGACTTTCAATGGTCACCACGTCGCGTAACGCTGTCAAACCCTTCTGTACACCTTCGTCAAATGACATCATTCCATCTTCATGTTCCAGCGATATTGCATGGTCATACCCGACCATTCGCAGAGCTGTAACGATATCTTTCCATACTTTCAGATCATGCCCATATCCTATTGTCCGGAAAGTCCAGGATCGATGTGGAATATCCGTATAGCTTTTATGATCATTGCAGCCATTTACAGCTACATTGAAAGGATCAACAAAACAATCTTTTCCGTGAACGTGAACGATTGCATCACCTAATTTTCGGATAGCTGCAACTGGATCAACACCATTCCAGAATAGATGACTCGGATCAAAATTACATCCCATTGCGGGTCCACATGCTTCCCGCATTCTAAGCATTGTTTCAACATTGTAAATTAGCATGCCCGGGTGCATCTCGACACCAATCTTTACTTTATGCTCTTCGGCAAACCTGCTGGCGCCACGCCAATATGGTATAGCTACCGTATTCCATTGGTAATCCAGGACTTCCTGGAAATGGGGCGGCCAGGGACATGTCACCCAATTAGGCATTGTATCAGTAGGAGATCCGCTTGGACAGCCAGCCATTAAATTAACAGCCGGGACTCCAAGCATCTCTGCCAATAACACTGTTTTCTTAAAAAGCTCATCTGATGCTTTTGCAACCTGTTTATTCGGCCCTATAGGATCCCAGTGACAACTAAAACCGCTGATGATCATCCCGCGTTTTTCAACAGCCTTTAGATATTCCTGCCTTTTTTCTTTACTGACAATCAAGTCATCAATCGGGCAATGATGGGCACCCGGTAAACCGCCCGTGCCAATTTCGACAGCCGTAGCACCATATGACAATATTTTATCCAGCGCTTGTTCGAATGGCAGGTTTTGAAAAATGACTGAAAAGACACCGATTCTCATAAGACTCCTTTTTTTCGTTCCAGTAATCAGATTAGATCAAACTATTTCACTTCATCAACATTAACCCAGCGCTTTTCTTTTGCTGAAATTTGAATAGCCTGGCATAAGATCATCTCATGATGCCCATCACTGAAAGTGGCAAATTTCCCGGCCTCAGGCATTGTTTTTGTCATAATTGCCGTATAAAACTGACTGAACACCTGAACAAATGTATCCGGGTAGCCTTCAGCGTGACCGCCAGGAAAACCGGTTAATTTTCGGACTTCTGGATGAAAAAGAGAAGGGTCTTTTAATAATAATTCATTTGCGCTTTCGCGCTTACCGATCCATAATTCATTGGGCGATTCTTGTTCCCACCGCATGGCTGATTTTGAACCGCTTATCTCAAACCACAGGTGATTTTTTCTTCCTGCGGATACCTGGGATAGATTCACGCTACCAATCGCCCCGTTATCAAAGCGGAACATAATGACAGCAGTATCTTCAGTATTGATTGTTACCTCAGTGCTTGAATTATTAGCTTCAATTTTTCCAGCAAATGTCTCAACTTCGCCGCCTGGTTTTAACCGTTTGGGGTGAACAATGGAAAATTCTGCCATTACTGATGTGATTTTTAAGCCGGTGATATAGGTTACCAGGTCCATCCAGTGAGTTCCAATGTCAGCAACCACGCGAAGATCACCGCCCTGCTCATTTTCAAGCCGCCAATTCCAATCAGATTTATAAAACAACCAGTCTTGCAAATAAGCACCGTGTATCAGGTATGGTACTCCGAGATCACCATCCTGTACCCTGGCTTTTGCTTCCTGGCATATAGGGTAAAACCTTAAGTTGTAATTTACGGCACCTACCAACCCTTTTTTTTCAGCAAGTTCAGCTAATTCTTTTGATTCTTTTGATGATAAAGCAAGGGGTTTTTCACAGAAAACATGTTTGCCTGCTTCGAGTGCCTTTTTTGCCTGAATGAAGTGAAGATTGTTCGGGGTACACAAATGCACCACTTTAACTTCTTTATCAGCAATAGCTTCGTCGAAACTAGAATATGCCTTTGAAATTGAGAGATCCCTGGCAGCAGTGATTGCCTCTTCAGCACTGATCCCGGCAACACCAAACACTTCAATGCCAAGTCTCCTCAGAGCTTGAATATGAGTCCGCCCCATGAAACCTAAACCGATCACAGCCACCTTAGGATAATTCATTCTTCCTCCGATTCCAATCTTGTTAATTAAATAAATACAACTCCAACATTTTACCTACTCAAAAAAAGTGTCTGCCTCTATTTTCTTATTGAAAATTAACAAACAAATTTTGAATTTTTAATTTAATATTTTTTAGGGAAGGAAGATATCTTCCTTCCCTAAAAAATTAGATTAGTTTACTCAGGTGCTCAAAGCTTCGAATTGCATCTGGTACAGTGCCGCATTCTACACTGAAAACAATGTCATTTGGACAGTTCTTTACGATAGAAATTACTTTTTTCCAATCAACAACTCCATCACCGCAGGCACAGCCAACGGGGGTGCCAGAAAGTTTACCGCGGTCTTCACTACTCTGTGAGAAGCTGATATCTTTGGCGTGAAGATGAACAAGCCGGTTATTAACGTGGGTCAGCCAATCATAAGTATCAGTTGTACCTGCTAAATAACTATTCCCGGTGTCATAATTGATACCAATTGCAGGGGATTTTACCAGCTCATAAATACTATCCAAACCTTCCTGTGATTTGCTGTATTGCTGATGAGGTTCGAGACCAATCTTAACACCATACCGCTCGGCCACCATTGAGGCTTCTTTCAAAGTATAAGTCATCAATTGGTAATCCATGTCACGTGAAGTCCAGAATGGTTTAGGACCTTCATCTGTGTTTACCACCGGTGCACCTGCATCAGATGCCCAGCGAATTGCCATTTTTAAATATTCAACACTTATTTCAGGTTTACATAAAGGTGTATGTGAGGACAAACCAGACATTTTTATATTTTTCTTATCACAAACATCACGAGCCCATCTAGGATCGTCATACATGGAAATACTGTGAAAATAGCGGGCTTCACTTAATAATTCCCGGCCCCAATGTACCATTGGTTCAACATATTGGTAACCTATTTCTGCAGCACGTTCAATACCCCACTCAAATGACTTATCATGGGTTCTGACAAACTCCATATTAATACCTAAAAATATTTTTCCCATTCTTCCTCCAAAATTAACTAAAGAATAATTTAATTATTTTGCAAGCCGCTTGTTCGCGTTGTCAACCAATTTTCTGACATAAGCTAAACTTTTTTCAATCATTGGCCCGCCCAGTCCTTCACATTCTAGGCTGACTACACCGTCATAACCAATATCGACCAAAACATCAAAACATTTCTCAATATTTTCACGGTTGACACCATCACCGATTGCACATTGACTGACTGCAATACCGGTTAATTCGCCGCGTAAAGATGCAGCTAGAGTGTCGCTTACATCCTTAACATGCACATGACTGACTTTATTCTTAAATTTCTTAAGGAAGGCAACTGGATCCTGTCCTGCAATATAAGTATTTCCAGTATCCATATTCATTCTGAGGTACGGGCTATCTACGAAAGCAAGCATTTTTTCCATGAACTCAGGTTTTGTTGTGTAATAACCATGAGGTTCAATATCTATGATCATTTTGTATCGTTCAGCAATTTCGATTATCTGCCCATACGCACGCTTCATCATTTCCAGGGAAATCTCATCAGATATGCCCTTAGGCGCGAATCGGTCATCAGTAGTGTCAATATGATCACAGCCAGCAAGGAAGGCCCATCTTATCGTCCTAAGCACATATTCGACACCAAGACTCGTTCCATTTGGAAGGGACATGGGGTAAGCTGCATCTATCTGTGAGAATTTTACGCCGTAGCTCGCGGCTTTTTCCTGCCACATTTTTGGGTCTTCCCACATGGCGACATGCGGCTGGTAACCAAGTCCGTGTATCCAGCTGACTCCATCAATCATCCCGCATTCAATCCAATGAACATCATTTTTTTGTGCCCATTGCAATGCCTGCTCAAAACTCCAATAACTGCTGTTAAAAGCATCTGTGTGGAAACCGATCTCGATCATAGTTATCGAACTCCTTTCATGGAAATATTTGACTTTTTAGAGAAGGAGCCCGCCCATGTTTTGAGCGGGCTCCATTTATTTCAGTTTCTGCCTAAAGACTAGGGAACGTCTTTGTATTTATTGATATCAACATTCTTCCATGCATCTGGCCAATTGGTCATATCTTCGCCGCCAGAAAGTGCATAGTGGAGCGGAGGCATGCCGGCAGTAATGTATTTATCAAGATTAGCGGCAGTGATCTCGGGCTGGGGCAGAACCCAATGGTGCTGAACTGTCTTGCCCTGGAGGAACATAACAGAAGCGAGAACTGCAGTGCGCCACTGATAAGTCGGGAAGGTAGGAGCAATAGCGGTCAGACCGTTTGCCTTCCAATATTCAAGGTAATCCTGCTGATCTTCACCAACCATAGCTTTTGGATACGGAACGCCTGCATCCTTGAAAGCTTCGAGAATTGTCACAGCTGTACCACCTGCATCCATCCAAACGGCATCAATTTTGCCGTACTTGGCGATGTAGTCAGTCACAACTGTGCTGGCTTTGAAGCTGTCATAAGCGACGAATTCAACACCGATAATGTTAAGTTTGGGATTGGCTTCGAAAATCTTGCGGGCAGCACCCCAGCGTTGTTCAAGTACATCAACACCAGGCAGAATGCGGAAAGCTAAAACGTTGCCGCCTTCGGGGAGGTTATCAACAATGAATTTTGCACCGGAGATACCGAATGCATAACCACCGATCGGGCGCTCAGAAATGACTGGGCAGTCAGTTTGTACATAGCGGTCAAACTGAACGACTGGCATGACTGCACAAGCTTTTTCAACAATGGGGGTCAGGGATTCACTGGTATTGGAAGCAACGATCAGGATATCGCATTTTCCTGGGGTATTGATCAGGTCCTGGATATCAGCAATCTGCTTGGCATCATCACCCTGGGCATCCAGGTGATAGAAATTCTTGACAAGTCCTTCGGTCCGAAGCTGTTCAACCTGTTCGCGCATTGAAACATAACCGACTACGCGCCACGGGTTGTTGACGCCGGCATTGGAGAAGCAGATGTTGTAAGGGGCTTTCTTGGAAGCGAAAGCAGCATACTGGGGGAACTTGGAGATGTCAGTGGGGTTATCGACCAGGTACTGCAGGTAAAGAGGAGCATCCGGGTTCAAAGCTGGCTTAGACATCAGGTCCATTGAAGCAGCATAATCTGCATCAGTAAAGAACTGGGCAGCAACCTTGGCTGTTTCCATCTGTAAACCAGGATTTGCAGCAGCAGCGGGAGCAGCTGGGGCAGCCGGGGCTTCAGTAGCAGCAGGGGCAGCAGCCGGTGCTTCTGTGGCAGCCGGGGCAGCTGCGGGTGCTTCAGTTGCAGCAGGAGCTGCAGGAGCACAAGAAGCAATCAACAATGCAACTGCTACGATCAAAGAAATACTTAACAAAATACTTTTTTTCATTTGTTTACCTTCTCCTTTTAGAGATACTCTGAAAATTTGAACTTCAAACTTACAATTACACTTACAGAACCATTCGGATGAAACACCACCTCCTTTTATGTGATTTCTCGTTCAAATTTTTATTACTGTCAACGAGTTTCCTCGAAAATTATCTATCTTTTCTTTCGGCTGCTAAAGGCTACGTATGCCACAGCCGCAATGATAATGATTCCCTGAACAGCATCCTTATAAGGTTTAGGAAGTCCAAGAAGGTTAAGTAGATTGAAAATTGCTTCCATGGTAAAAGCACCAAAGATCACGTTGGGTACAGAACCTTTACCACCCAGCATCAATGCGCCGCCGACAACACAGGCTGCTATGGCTTGCATTTCCATTCCTTCACCAATCGTCACATTCACACCGCCGAAACCGCCGATCATAATTCCGCCGATGACTGCAAATACTGATGAAATAATAAATGTCATTACCCGAACAAGCCTGACACGCACACCCGAGAGCTGGCTTGCCCGAACATTATCGCCAATGGCTAATACCTGTTTTCCGAAATTGGACCTATGAAATATATAATATGAGATCGCTGCAATTATTAGCAATATCAACAATGCTATCGGGAAACGTCCTACAAGCGGTACATTCTCAAAATAATTTCTTCCATATGCGCGCCAATTATCTGTGAGATAACCTCTAGGGGCACCGCCAACCCAATACAATACTCCACCTTTTACAAGCAGCATCATTCCCAAAGTAGCAATAAAAGATGGCACTTTCAAATAACTGACCACTACACCATTCACCAGACCGATAACGAAACCCAGTCCCAGCATGATCATGATCGCGGATGAAGCTTTTGTTGGATCATTATTTAGCAATAAAGAACTTCCCAGGACCACCAGGGTAACTACAGACCCAATGGATAGATCAAAACCACCTGAAGCCAACACCATCATTTCTCCAATAGCAAGAATTGCTATCGGAGATGTTCTACGCAGAAAAGTTAATATACCTGCAGAGGTTTGGTAGCTCTGGCTTAAAAATCCAAGGGAAATAAAAATCACGAAAAATAATGGGAAAACCGGTGGAATCTTTTTTATCGATTCCCATGAATTTCGGGCAAATTTTGAAAAACCTGTTGGCGAAGTTGTGTTATAGGCTGTCATGAAATTCACTCCTTACGCCGCTTCTTTTTTAGAGCGGTAGGTATAACTTGCAACTGCCAGAACAATAATTGCGCCGCGCAAGACAGTCTTGAGATAAGGATTAACACCCAGCTGATTGAAAACTGTATCGAGTACACCAAAGATCAATACACCTGCCAGGGTACCCCACACACCACCTTTTCCACCAGCAAGGGCTGTTCCACCAACTACAGATGTGGCAACTGATTCAAGATCATACAACCCATCGGGTCCAACCCATGGTGCCCCGGATTGAAGACGGCTTACCAGGAATAAACCGGTCAAAACAGCTGTCAAACTGCAGAGTACATGTGCCATTATGATGACCCGGTCAGTTCGCAGACCTGAAAGGCGGGCTACTTCAACATTTCCTCCGACACCATATAGATGAGAGCCGAATTTTGTTCTTGTGAGTAATAGCCATCCTGCCAGGAAAACGATCAGAAGCACGATGATCGCTACAGGCACAGGTCCAATCTGACCGTATCCAAAGTATTGAAAACTCTTTGGAACACTGCCTGTGTAATTTGAAAAAGTCGAATTGATGATTCCTTTGATGATCAAACTTGTTCCAAGGGTTGTGATAAATGAATTAACCTGTAATTTTGTGATGATTAATCCATTTACAAGCCCAATTACCCCGCCGATCAAAAATACCAGGAAGATAGCCATCGGTACCTTGGCTGGATCTCCCTGCATCAAATATGACGACATAACTGCAGTGATACTGATCACATAGGCAACAGAAAGATCGATTGAGGCACCGATGATTACCAGGGTTTGTCCAACTGCAACAATACCTAGTGCAACACAGCGAACAATAATGTTTACCTGGATCAATTTATTGGTAAATATTTGTCCATCGGAAAATAAATAATCAAGTATTCCACCGACCAGGAAAATGACAACCAAAAATAAATACACTGGCGGGATATGAATTGATCTTAGTATTCTTCCAAAGCGATTGCTAGATTTTATTGAATAGGTTGTCATATTATTCCTTTCCAGCCATTGCAAGGTCAGCTTTGTTACTTGAACGTCCAGTAGCCATTAACATAATCTCCGGTTCACTCGATTTTGCCGGCAATTCACCTTCAATATGACCATCCCACATGACTAAAATCCGGTCACTCATACCAATAATTTCCGGTAACTCGGAAGATATCATCAATACAGCGGTTCCATTTCGCGTCAGCGCTCGGATCATGTCGTGAATACTTGCTTTTGCTTCCACATCAATTCCACGTGTGGGTTCATCAAAGATAAAAATATCTGAATCAGATGCCAGCCACTTGGAAAGAACAACCTTTTGTTGATTCCCGCCGCTCAAGTATTGAGCTTCTCGATCATATGAATCAGTTCTTACATCAACCTGTTTTCCAAGCGTTGGAACCAGGTTACGGGATTTACCAATACCATTCTCGTGGGTCCTCCCAAAAACTGACTGGGTTGAACGAACTGTCAACAGCATGTTATCTCGAATAGGTTGTTTTGGAACAATTCCTTCTGATTTTCTATCTTCAGTTACAAAACCAAGTCCGCTTTTGATTGCCTGTGTTGGATTTTTAATGGTCTTTAGATTTCCATGAACTTCTATATCACCGGTTTTGAAAGGTACTACTCCGAATAATGCCTGCGCCAATTCAGTACGGCCTGAACCCTGTAAACCAGCAATTCCCAACACTTCACCTTTTCGGAGTTCCAGATTAATATCTTTCAAAAAATGATTTGATGCTCCTTTGACACTTAGAACAACATCGCCAAATTCTTCAGGTTTACCAAGCGGGGGGAAATAATGATCCAGAGTACGGCCAACCATCATGAAAACCAGGTCCGCTGGTGCGACATCTTTTTTATTGACTGTTTTTACCAATAAACCATCTTTCAAAACTGTGATTTTTTCTGCAATATTAAATACTTCCACCAGCCTGTGAGAAATGAATATGATCGCCATTCCTCTTTGTTTAAGCTTCTGGATCAACTTCGATAACAGGTCAACTTCGGTATAAGTCAACGCTGCTGTCGGCTCATCCATGATTAATACTTTGGCTTTGAAGGATAAAGCCTTCGCAATTTCTACCAGCTGCTGTTCAGCGACCGAAAGACTGCTGGCCAGGGCTGTTGGTGAAATCATTTTTTCTACACCCAGATCTCGCAGAACATTCTCTGCCTGCTTATTCATTTGGCTGACATCAACAATGCCGAATTTTGAAGGTTCACGGCCAAGAAAAATGTTGTGTGCAACTGACCTTTCAGGCAGGAGATTAAATTCCTGGTATACAATGCTCACACCATTTTCCTGTGCATTTTGCGGATGAGCAAAAGAAATTTTCTTACCGCTCAGAAATATATCTCCTGAATCAGGTATGTATGCTCCAGCCATGATTTTCATCAGGGTTGATTTTCCGGCACCATTTTCACCAACAACTGCGTGTACTTCACCTGGCATAAATTTCAAAGAAACATCATTCAGGGCAATCACCCCTGGGAATCTTTTTGATATGTGTTTTACTTCCAATAATGGTTGGACCTCTTCATTTACTGTGTCCGTATCTTCTACTTGGTTATTGGTCATATTTACCTCTTTTTTTCAAAGGATCTATTAAGCCATGATCGATCGTAAGAATTTCAAACCGTCTGCTGCAATAGCATCCTGATTGGGAGCAATCTCACGCCATATACAAACCGCTTTTGCGATTTCCTTTACCTGATCAGTAAAGGATTCGATAACCACCGGACCTGTGTAGCCGGTTTCTTTCAAAGCTTTTGCAATTTCTTGCCAGCGAACCTGGCCTGTTCCCGGTACGCCCCTGTCATTTTCACAGGCGTGAAAATGAAAAATCTTATTTCCAGCACTTCGAATTGCTTCCGCGCTGTCTTTCTCTTCCAGGTGCATGTGGAAAGTATCGAGGTGAAACCCAACGTTATCACGGCCGACATCCTGAATAAATTTATTACCCTGTGCAACAACATTGATCATATCTGTCTCAAAACGATTGAGTGGTTCAAAAGCCAGTTTGATTCCCTTTGCTGCCGCATAATCGGCCATTTCCCGGATACCAAGAACAGCCATCTTCCATTCTTCAGTCCGAGCCTGCGCAGTTTCAAGATGATCCTTTCCAACGGATGAATACATAGGTCCTGTGATAACCGGAGAACCAATGACTTGTGCTGCATCTATTAATTGGCGAATATATTTTTTTGCATTTTCCCGGGTGTTTGGAGCAGTACTGCAAATATTTCTATCCGGACCAAATGCACCGCAAATGATGCCTTCCAGCTGATTTGCCTTTAATACATCCCGCACAACCGCCCAATCAAATAGTGACGGATCTTCGACCGAGATCTCCAAAATATCAAAACCCATGGCTTTAACTTTTGGAGAAAGCTCTTTGACCGCTGAAGTTGTACAGGGTGATGACCAAACAAATGTATTTACACCGTATTTCATAGGGTTATCCTTCCACTTAATTCCATTCACTTGGATCTGCAGCAATCGTGTACATATAATCCATTGCCAGATTTACAGCACCAATCACACCGGAATTCATTCCGATTTTTGAAAAAACAATTTGAAGATCGCGGGTTGCAAGTGGTAATGACCGATTTAAAACCGTTTGGCGAATTGATGAAAGCAGGTTATTCCCTATATTACTGACACCCCCGCCGATCACGATCATTTCCGGGTTGTAAAAATTGACCATGCCTGCCAAAACTTCACCTACAAAATGCCCGCTTTGGCGGATCATATCAATGGCCACAGGATCACCCTGCCGGGCAGCTTCACCTACATCTTCAGCTTGAATCACCTGACCATTTTTTTCATACAAATCGAGCAGGAACTTACTGTTTTTTTCTCGAGCTTTAATCAATGACTGCTGTGCAATCGCAGGACCTGCAGCCACTGCTTCCAGGCAGCCGCGATTTCCACAATGACACAAAACTTCAGAACCTTTTACTCCAATATGTCCAATATCTCCGGCACAGCCATTTGAGCCGCGATACATTTTCCCTTCACAAATAATGCCTGCCCCGATCCCTGTTCCGATTTTTACAAATATCAGGTTTTGAATTCCCTTACCCGCCCCCTGGTAAGCTTCCCCAAGCGCCATAACATTTACATCATTATCTACAACAACATTCGCTGAAGGGAACCACTGCTGGATCGTTTGAACAATTGGATATTGATCCCAGCCTGGCATAATAGGGGGCGAAATCAGGGTTCCCATGAAAAAATCTACCGGCCCTGGAACTCCAATCCCGATACCCTGCACTGAATCTATCGATAATTTATTATCGGTTACCAGTTTTTCCAGAATTGTACATACGCGCCCGAGAATCTTAAGAGGACCATCCTTTACCGAAGCAGGTTCTGAATAACGCGCCAGAAGCATTCCGGTAAAATCAGCTATCCCGATGTCAATGCTGGTTGCGCCAATATCCACCCCTGCTACAACACCTTTATTACCGTTCAAACTGAATATTTTTGAACGTCTGCCGCCAGTATATTCAGTTGCTTCATTTGCGATGATGATTTTTTTATTGAGAAGGGATTCAATACAGTTTGTGATCTTGGTCCGTGAATGTTCTGTGTAATTTACAAGTTCTGCTTTAGATAATTTTTCAACCTTCCGAAGCAGATCGATCAATTCTTTTTCAGTTTCCGTCACAAAGTTCCTGTTTGGAAGTGATTCAGCCAAATTGAGCCACACTGGCATCGCCAGGGATGGGTTCAATTTTAATTTCTTCTGGATCACTTCATCAAAGATTCCCATGAAACTCAGCGGCTCCTTTTATGATTTTTGAAAAAGTTAATTACAAATCAAAATTCAGCGAACAGATCACCGTAAACGAAACACTAAAATTGTATTTTCCTGTGCATTTTTCAACACACAGGTTGTATATTGAATTACATCCCCCGGGTAGTAATTACAACATAACATCATTATATAACTTATGTCATAAAAGTCAATAGGTTTTGTTAAAATAAGTACAAGTTATGACAATAATTGTCATAACTTGTACTTATATCTTGTTTTTTCTATGTTGTGCTTATAAAACTATGAATATATACAACCCAGATCAAATACTTTAGAGATCATCTCAAGTCCATTTTGATTATGACCGCTCGTAATAATATAGTGATGCGATACTAGATCATTTATCAAGCGGTTGCCGTTCGGTACTTCGATCACAGCTCCATTCAAACAATGCGAATTTTTAAATTGGGCATATTTTGGCAGGTCACCCTCAATCACTGACCAGCGATCAAAAGGCGGCATCAATTTCACAAGTGTTATATCGCCTTCCGGAAGACGGGCATCAATGGCACTTGCGTTATCGTCAACTATGGCTAATACTTTCTCTTCCAGCTTCCACTCAGTTGAGAATGCCCTTGGAACAACTCCAAAATATCCGCAATGTGCTGCAAGGATAAAATTCTCTGGCTTGCCATCTACTTCTGGAAAATTTGGAATATGTTCATGTTTCAAGGCTGCATCACCCATCTGAAATGGATACAGGTTGGTCATCATGAAAGGGACTTCCAATGTTTTTCCTACCAGGACTTTGGTCAACATCGAGACCGGATCACCTTCACAACCCCAAACCATCCTTTTGTCATCAAAAAGGAAATTCCAGGCCAGGCATGGAGTTGAATCTGAAAACATCGATTCATTCAGGCAATTTATACCAGCTGCGATGATATCCGGATCCTGATCGATCTCTGCTTTCAAAGCCAGGTAAATTTTCACAGCATTTAATATTGCCCGTTTGCTTATTTTACCGATTGGTGTATTCGCTTTTCGTTCTTCCCATGTTTTTTCTGCCGTTTCATCAGAAATAGCTTTAGCATCTTCACCAAGTTTTTTGAAACTCTTTTTAACGATTTTCAATCCATATTTACTTTCGAGTGCATTGACGCATTCATCTTCCCACCAATAAAAACGTTTAAAGATCTCATCCTGATTTCCAGTTCCATTTGCAGGATTATCCTGGAAAACCAAAAATTTTGATCTCTTTAATTGTCTTCTTAATGCAAAAGCCCGGCAGACTTGCCTGGTTTTTTCTATATCTGTTGGTCCAATAACACTGATCCCTTTTGCTGCAAGATAACTATTAATTTCCCAATCCCACATGGAAACAGTACCAAATTCAGAAGTAACAACCATTAATGGCTGTGGAAGCTTTTTGATATTCTCAACTTCTCTAAAAGCCTGTCCAAGCATTTGAGGAAAGATCACTCCATCGGTGTCTGGAATTTTGTCACCCAATTTTACTGGCTGGAGAATTTCAGCCTCATTTTTTAGAAGTTCATGAAGATTATTTAACTGCGCAGCAAATTCAGGGTCTTCTGCACTTTTAAAATAAATTGGTACAAGTTTTGCTCTCATAATCTTTCTCCAATCAACGCATTCCCTGCCAGCGGCAGTATTTTTATAAAGAGGGACGGGATTTATAAACCCCGTCCCAGTAAATAATCTTGTCTTTTTGTTTAGTTTGCGGTTCAGCTGTTAATGAATATCATCAACAGCGATTTTCCGGCCAGATCGGAAGAGCGTCGTGTAGGGAAAGAGTGTTCAGAGCCGTGTA